>CAUZBD010000010.1:0-14054 GCA_963577795.1 Planctomycetota bacterium
CTCTCCATCTCCCCCGGGGACTTCTGCACAACCGCAGTTTTCCGATCCGCCTTGGCCATTAACGTATGCCTGAGCCGGTGGGATGGGTCCCCCACCAGGGCCCCCCGGTCCGATCTGGATGACGGTGTTGCCGTCCGGATCTTTGAGGGTATGGGTGTAGATGCTGCTATTGCGATACGTATACTGCAAGCTAATGATGCCCGTTCCAAGTCGTTGGACCGTCAATTCTGTGTCCCAATCCTCGTCTCCGGCATCCTCGAACCATAACTTGTAACTGCAATCACTTTCTTCAATGAGTTGCACGCGACCTGGAACTTCCCCACCATCAATTGGAAGGATGTGTGTTTCGGTATCGACGGTGTAACCGTGAAGTTCTGGAAATCCGCTGATGGAGTTGTAGCAATACTCCTCTTCAAAGTCGTCGCAGTAATCCCCGTTGCCATTGTGATCAGTCTGATCGGGGTTATAGCCGTCCGGGCAGTTGTCGTCACAGTTTTCGCTTTGTCCGGGACCACAGGGGTTGTCCCCGGCGGTGTCCGATCCGTCGCCGTTGCTGGAAATGCCATCCTCATCATCGTCATGGCCAAGGTCATCATCATCGTCTGTTTCTCCACCACCGTCACCGCCACCGCCACCGTCTGCTTCCTCACATGGGCCCTGGCTAGGATTATACTGATCGGGGCAGTTGTCTTGGTCGTTGGCAATTCCATCGTTATCCCTGTCGATATCAGCCTCAGGCTCCTCGCCCGGCACGTATTCCCATTCTGTTCCGTCAACGCGCCAGGGGACCCAATCGCCAGAACCCGATGCGGGATGGTTCTCCAGCAGATCGTCACTCGACTCGGCAGAGACCGACCCGTCGCGGCGTAGTGCGTTCACATTGCCTGCGTGTCGATCGGCCGCGTCGTCGATGGCCGCATCCCAGACCGGTTTTCCGTCTGCCTCCCAGTCACCGGCCCCCGGAGGAGGCGTTACAAAGAACTCGGAGTCGTTGTTTCCATCACCATCGCCATCCCCCAAATCGAGGACGGTGATTTTGTTTGCATCGCTGCCCTGCATCCGGTGCATCTGGTTATTGGCGCCGAAGCTACCCTTAAAGTCCGGGTGAGTAGGATCCCGTTGATCGGCGGTGCGGTTTTCAGCTTCAAAGTCTGCCGGGCAATTGAATAGTTCCTCGTTCTCTCCTTCAAGGAAAGGCTCAATCTGATCGGCCCAACTTATTGTTATTGGATTTCCATCTACGTCGAGCTTTGGATCGCCATTGGTGTCGAGTACCTCTCTTTCCGACCGAACCGGTGTGCTGCGGTTGCGGTTGGCTGCCTTCATGGCCAGGCCTAGTTGCGCCAGGTTGCTCTGGCACTCGGCCGAGCGGGCGCGGGCACGCACTGAAGCGACACTGGGTAAGAGCAGGGCGATCAGGACCACGATCACACCGATCACGATCAAAAGCTCAATCAGCGTGAAACCGGGGCGGTTCGATGAAGACCGGGCAGACATCAAAGGTTCTCTTATTCTCTGCACCTCAAACAACGATCAAGTGCAGTAAAGCCCTGCGCACGGCCCAGTTGCGCAACACCATGAAGCGTATCAGTACTGTGGGTTACTGTCAACAGAACCTCTTGAAGCAGCAGATATCCGGGCGATTTTACCAGCCTGAAAAGGAGTATATTCTGGCATTTTGACAGGTCGCCGGAGCATCCTAGATCTCCTGCAGAGCGACCTTTTGCCGGTCAGAGCCATGCAACGGATCAAGAGAAGCATGGAGAACCTGGGGCTTATTCGAGTTCTTCGATCAGGATCGCACTCAGCCAGGCACTATGGTTGTTTTTTGGTACGAGCTTCACATTCAAAATGCCATCGTCAACGCGGACCGTTGCCTGATGCTCCTTCACGGTTCCCGCACGGGGCTCCACGCCTTGGATCTTTTCCGCTCCCCCTTCTAAAACAATATTCTGCTTGGGATAGTAGCCCGGATTCGCGGTGCTATAGAACGTGACCCGATAATCTGCGCCCGGGGTGGGCACAGGAATATTGAACCGCATATTGCCATCGTAGACACGCATTTGTTGCCAGAGCGGATCGTCCGGCGTGTCGGAGATTGCTGCTGTCACGTTGTAGGCGGCTCCCCCACTCGGTGCTGCCGTGCTTTCTTCAAGAAAGATGACTTCGTCCATGGCGTGGGATGCCGTATATTCGCCACCACCCACATTGATTCCCCACCAAGACGCGGTACCAGACGGTGGAAATGGTTGAGACAGTCCATTCAGGGCCAAATTCTGTTCGAGTTCGTCACATTCGCAGTTGGCCGCATTCTCACCCCCAGGGACTGTGATGGAGTGCGACCCATAATTCTGTGCATCGATTCGAGTCGAGCCACCCGCATCAACCACGGCGTGAAGGTACAACGCTCCCGTCGTGAATCCATAATTCAAGTGGATGTCTCCACCCGGCAAACGGGTCACGGTAATTTTCGAGTCATAGTCCCAATCGGTGTAATCTTCGATGTGAATCGAATATTTGCAGAGCGAATCTTCCACTAACAGGATCCGCGGTTGTCCATCCTCCGGTTCGTAGTAATTCGAATTGCTAATCGGGATATTACGAATCAATTGTCCCTGATAAGTCACCTGAACGAACCAACCAGCAAGTTCTGGAAATCCTTCGATGGCGTTGAAGCAATTTTCCTCGACAAAATCTTCTTCAGGTTCCTCTTCTGCGACAGGGTCTTCCTCCTGATTGGCGCCCCCCTGGTTGCCGGGATCGCCAGGCCCTGTACCCTCACCATCATTTTCTGGCGGATTCCCGTTGGGCGGGGGGTCTACGCCATTGCCGACACCATTGTTTCCATTTGGGTCCGATTCGTCATTTTCCTGTTCCGAATTCACAGTGCCACAATTTTCCCAGCTCTTTGTGGCTCGCCAGGGGCTCCAGACATCGGTCGCGCAGGGTGTGGTTTCTTCTGGAACAACGGCCGCAACGGTACCGTCGTGATAAAGTGCATTTAATTCAGAACCATGGCGCATTGATTGATCGAGGGCGTTGTCCCAATTCTCTTGATGCGCATTCCAATTGTTGTCCGCCGCGTTATCGGGAATCGAGGAGATGACCCGATCATTCCATTCCATTAGCACAATCTTCCGACTGTCGCTCCCTTGCATCTGGTGCATGGCGTTGTTCGCACCATAGCTCGCGAGTAATGTGACCTGATCGAGATCCAGAGAGTCGAGATTTTCCGGAGCATCCGCATCGCTCGGACAGAAATAAACATCGTTACTTGTAGTTTCGAGAAAGGGATGAATCGTTTCGGTCCAGTAACGGTTTTTGGATTCATCGTATGCCTGGATTGGCGTTTCCAATGTTGCGTGTGCCAACTGGATAGCCACCCCAAGTTCTTTAAGATTATTTTTGCACTGTGTCGCTCGCGCTCTCTCTCGTACAGAACTGACTGCTGGGAGCAGGAGGCTGATTAAAACAGTGACAGTGGCGATGACGAGCAGAAGTTCCACGAGCGTGAAACCGCCCGTCATTGGGCGGAGTCTGGAGCGCATACTATATTCCTTGTTTTCAATGGACCGAACGGCCCGATTCAGAAAAGATACTCTTAGTACAACGCGATGAACGACACGGAGAAAGGCAATCTGGAGCAATGTTTTTTATTTCACCCTGTTTTTAAAGAAAAATCGGCGACCCCCCCTATACTCTACGCAGGGGCGACCCGATCGGTTTCGATGGTGGTTGGAAAGGGCACTTTGGCCGGAAATTCCAGAGTCGTTGGAGCTGGGTGCATCCTGAGATTGTGATTCCAAAGGTAAGCAATTAGAGTAATCCCTCACCTCATTTATGTTCTCAAAAGAAGTTTGAATCGTTTTTACTAGCAGCGCGATGACCTCGATTCTTGGAATATCTGCTTTTTATCACGACTCTGCAGCAGCTCTTGTTGTGGATGGTCGGATTGTAGCTGCCGCCCAAGAAGAACGGTTTACACGGAAAAAGCACGATCACCGTTTTCCACAAGCGGCGGTCGATTATTGTCTCTCGGAAGCCGGGATGCATGCTGCAGATCTCGACTATGTTGGGTTTTACGACAAACCGTTTTTAAAATTTGAACGGTTGCTTGAGACCTATTTAGCCTATGCCCCGCTTGGTATTCGTTCTTTCTTTCGTGCAATGCCCCTCTGGTTTCGCGAAAAATTACACCTGCCTCGGGAGATGAGCCGAGGTCTGGGACATAGCTACAAAAACAAGTTTGTATTTATCGAACATCACGAGTCGCATGCTGCGAGTGCGTTTTTCCCTTCACCTTTTGAGCAAGCTGCAGTTCTGACGCTCGATGGAGTAGGGGAGTGGGCAACGGCAAGTTTTGGCACCGGAGTCGGAAATCAGCTTGAACTTAGGAGCGAACTCCAATTTCCACATTCGCTAGGTTTGCTCTACTCCGCCTTTACTTATTTCACCGGGTTTCGCGTGAATTCAGGCGAATACAAGTTGATGGGGCTCGCACCCTACGGTCGGCCTATTTATGTGGAACGCATGCTCGAGAACTTGCTCGACCTCAAGGCAGATGGTTCGTTCAGGCTCGACATGTCGTATTTCAACTACTGCCAGGGCCTGACCATGACAAGCTCAAAAATGTCTAGGCTCTTCGGTCGTCCTCCACGCAAGCCAGAGTCACCACTGACGCAGGATGATATGGACATTGCCGCTTCGATTCAGCAAGTCACCGAAATGATCATGCTTCGCATTGCAGAGCACGTGCACCGGGAAACGGGAATGGAAAATCTTTGCCTCGCCGGTGGAGTGGCTTTAAATTGTGTAGGCAATGGGAAAATTTTGCGCAACGGGCCTTTTAAGAAGATTTGGATTCAACCGGCAGCCGGGGATGCGGGCGGTGCCCTCGGTACGGCTCTTTTCATCTGGCACCAACTACTCGGTAACGCGAGAAAAGTTGAAGCGGTCGATAGCCAACAAGGCTCTTTTCTGGGTCCCCAATACCAGGAAGCGGAGGTACGGAAGTTCTTTGATTCTCAGCAGGCACCGTACCATCATCTGGCCGATGAGGAACAACTGTGTCAAAAAGTGAGTCGTCTGTTGGCAGAAGGGAAAGTGGTTGGCTGGATGCAGGGACGGATGGAATTTGGCCCTCGGGCCCTCGGCGGGCGAAGTATCCTCGGTGACCCCCGCAGCCGAACGATGCAATCGGTCATGAATCGAAAAATTAAATTCAGGGAATCTTTCAGGCCGTTTGCCCCCTCTGTTCTCAATGAAAAGGCAGGCGCATTTTTTGAGCTGGAACAGGATCAGGAAAGTCCCTATATGCTTCTGGTGGCAGATGTGCAATCCGCTTGCCGCTTGCCACTTTCTGAGCAGGATGCAGCCCACGAAGGCCTCGAGAAACTCAAGGTCTGTCGCAGCGAGTTACCCGCCATCACGCACGTCGACTATTCCGCCCGCGTCCAGACGGTGGATCCACAGCGACACAACAGGTATTACAAGTTGCTTAAAAAGTTTGAAGAGCAAACAGGTTGCCCGGTGCTCATTAATACAAGCTTCAATGTGCGCGGCGAACCGGTCGTCTGCACACCGGAAGACGCCTATCGCTGTTTTCTTGCGACCCATATGGATGTATTGGTCGTTGAGAATTTTGTTTTATTAAAAGAAGAACAGGCCGATGCCGATGCGCACATTCGAGATGAATACTTAGCGGATTTTTCGTTGGATTAAAGCCAAATAAGAGTCAATCGCCCAATGGGAATGATCGAAGTAAAAAAAACATTCAGCCGCAGAGAACTGCTCTGGTTCGGTCCGCTGTTCGCACTTTTTATCGCCCTCATCGGTTGGGTGCTTTGGCGAAGTGGCGTGGGTTGGAATATCCTATCGGTTCTTGCGATAGCCACGGGCTTGCTGATTGTGGTTTACTATCTCTTTCCCTCGCTGCAGCGACCTCTGTATCGCGGGTGGATGTTTTCGGTCATGCCGATCGGCTGGATCGTTTCCCACTTGCTGCTCAGTGTAATTTACTATCTCCTTTTAACGCCGATTGGGCTTATAATGAAAGCAGTCGGCTATGATCCCATGCGACGAAAGCTGGAACCAAACCAAGAAACCTATTGGGTGAACCGTCAGAAGTCCGAAGACCCGCAGCGCTACTTCAAACAGTATTAAGGTACCCAGAATTCAAAAGCGCAGTTGCAGGGTCGTTGTAAAGGAAAGTTCGTATGCGTGAAGAAAGTCATCAAGAGCAAGAAACGAAGAGCCAAGAATTTGCCCGTCAGGCTCAGCAGGGACAGACAGGTTTTTTTGCCGAGTTTTGGGATTTTCTCCTGCATAATAAAAAGTGGTGGATCACCCCGATCGTGGTTGTTCTTCTGCTGGTCGGGATACTTGTGATGCTCGGCGGTACTGCAGCGGCCCCTTTCATATACACCTTGTTTTAATCGCTGCGCGTTACGTTTTGGAAGTTTTCTCCGCAATACGCGTGCAGCAGATTTTCCCAAAGGTGTTACGCGTCTCTTAGCACTGGGCGGGTAAGGCAGGTGGGACCCCCTTCCGCTTTGAGGCAGAGTTCGGTGCCTGAAAAGGGATAGAGAGTACACCCCGCTGCCCGTAAGCGATTGTGTGTTTCTGGAAATCCATCCACAACGACACATTGCCGAGGGGCGAGAGCCAGTACATTGGTACTGAGCGTTCCACTGCTCTGGAATTCTTCCTCACAGGCAGAGACACATTCGATCGCGCGGGCAACAAAAAGGTTCAGTAACCGAACTGGCAGCATCGACTGGCAAACCAATGCCAGATTATGATCCAGCATGCTCAGGATCGACATCAGATGCATGCAGGCGGCCTCTCCTTGATAAACCGGCAGATCAAAACCGTGAATATCGACTTGGTGCGGGCCGAGTATTTCCTGCAATTGAGCCATTCCTGACTGATTGGTGCGAAAACCAAGTCCGACCAGCAGCGTCTTTGCATCGAGCCAAATGCAGTCCCCGGCTTCGACAGTTCCGGGAGATTCAATCGTTCCCAGGATGGGGACTTGCTGCTGGCTATAAAAATTCTGATGCAATTCCTGTTCACCCCGTCGTAGCGTTTTTCCCATGCGACAAATCACCGCGCCGTGCTGGGTCACGAGGGAAACATCGTGTGTGAATACTGCATCCGCGAGTTCGGCTGGATCTTGTTCGAGGTAGAGAACTTCTGCACCATAATTTTCCAGAATTGCCATCAGGGCCGCGTGGTCGCGATGAAGTAGATCCTGGGAAAGGGGCCCACTGTAGTGCCAGACTTTTGGATCGGCTGTCGCCATTGCCGCGGCCGGTTTTTTCACGAGAACCCGGCGGAGTGGAGAAACCATATCCGCAGTGCCAAAATTATTCATTTCCCTGCACCCGTTCAAGCTGTGCAGCATCGGCCTGGAGCAATTCAAGAGCTGCTTTGGTTGTAATCCCTGTGCAGAACTCGCCATGCAGATTGGCGATCGTCATCGCGTGCACCAGTTCCGCATCGTAATCGGTTCCATCGGGTCCAATGCGATTGGTGCAAGCGCAGGCATCGGTGACTAAATAGGTGTCGAATCCCATATTGCCTGCCATTCTCACAGTGGTGGCAACACACATATTTGTAAAGAAGCCAACTGCCACAAGGCGATTGATTCCGTCACGCCGTAAATCAAGTTCGAGACTCGTTCCGATAAAGCCACTGTTGACGTCTTTTTCAAAAACGCGTTCCCCGTCATTCGGTTCGAGGCCCGCCTTGAACGCGCCACCCGGTTCGCAGAGTTTCAAAGGCGAGGCCACTTCGCGCGAATCGTGAGCCGTATAAAACACCGGTAACTCGGCTGCTCGCCAGGCAGCAAGTAGTTCTCCGATATGTGTCTCGGCCTGAGGGTTATTTCGTCGCCCCTGGACACCGCCCCAGTGTTTGAGAGCATCGACCCCCTCCTGAACATCGATCAGCAAAAGTGCAGTCTCTGTACCAAACTTTCGAATCATGGTTTGTTTCCTGCTGAAACTCTTGCATCAAATATTGGTATGCGGGAGATCGATTGTACACTTTCACTACCGTGGAGCGGAGGCGGCCCCCGATTTGAGTAAATGTACCCTTGTGGACTATTGACCCCATTTATGAAATGGGCATTATGAAAGGGAAGAATCCAACTCCTCACTATTCGATGGTAGACGTAAAGTGACGGACTTTATTAATCGAAAAACGGCTGCTCTGGCCTGCCTGCTGTTATTACTGAGCCATTCTATTTTTAGCAGCGAAGTAGAACCGAAGTCAGAGTTGCGCCCGGTGACCGGGGGGAAGACAAAGGAAGTTTCAGTCGACGAAATTCGTCGTCTTGTCGGGCAACTTGATGCCAATCGTTTTGCTGATCGAAAAGCAGCGGGCAAGCAGTTGGAACAGATTGGTCAACCGGCGATCGAACCGCTCGCAGCAGCGGCACCTCGGGGAAGTCTGGAACTCGAGCAGCGGGCAATGCAGGTTTTGGAGCGGTTTTACCGCTCGGCGGATGAAAGACTTTGTGATGCAGCAAAAGTGGCTTTGGAAAAACTTTGTGCGAGTTCTCGCGAAAGTATTGCACGACGGGCAGCCGAAATCCTTAAGTTTCCACCCTACGGTCTCCAGCCAGGAAACTGGTTGGGAAAAGGCTTGGTCCACGGCCTCGGGGGCGTGCGACCGATCAAACTTGGCGGAGGCGGTGGGATTGTGATCGGCGGCGGTGAGGTACGCCTTGGCAACGGCGCACAAATTGTGGTCTCAGGTGTGGAGGGGGATGTGCGTTTTGTCGACATCATCCAGGGTAGTGGCCTCGGCGTCCTGATGATTGAAAACGAAAAAAACGGCGTGATCGAAGTCCATACCTGTCAGCAGCAGCCTGCCGGTGAAGCGGATTACAAACGGTATCGAGCGGAAACGACAGAGCAACTTCGCGCAGCACATCCAAAGATCCATGCCTTTTACGAGCGATTCAAGGGATATCGCGGTGGCATGGTGATGAACGGTGCGGTATCCATTCAGTGAGAGTCGGCTTTTTAGAGTCTGCCGCGAGATGCTTTTTGAGCTTACTTTTCCGCGGCATCGGATTCTTGCCGGTCAGTATTCTTTTTCTCTTTCGCGTTGATTCGCTGCTTCAAATCTTCCACGTCTTTGCGAAACGATTCATTTTCTTCACGCAACGTATCGAGTTCACCGCGAAGCGCACCGAGTGATTCTGGTGTGTCCTGCCGGTCACGTATTTTCTTCAGTGCCTCGGCCGCCGCTTTCTTTTTACGGTCCCCCTTTGGGCCGCGATGGAAGGCACGCACCGCATCCATAGCCGCTGGGTCCCCGAGTGTGCCGAGAGCAGCGATCGCGGCGAGTTGGACCTTTTCTCTTGGATGATTGAGGTAGGCAGTGAGAAACTCGCGGACATCCTGCCTCTGATCAAGATCCTTTCCCAAGTAAGCTACGGCATCAAAAGCACCCGGAAGTGTTTTTGAAGGAAACGCAACATCGCGCTGGATTACTTTTTGCATCAATGGGAGAAACGAGGCATCTTCCCGGGCCCTGGCTGCGTCCATCGCTGCGGAAGCCACCGCATTGTCGTAACTCTCTTGTTGCAACAGACGGCGTATCTGCGCGGCGACATCGCTACCCGGATATTTCCCCAAAGGCCGGATCGCATCGGCCACGATGTCGGGATTTTTTTCCATAGCAAGTATTTCCAGGAGCGCCGTCTTGGCATTTGGATGGAAAAAACTACCGATGGCCCGCACAACCTGTCGGCGAACGCGGGCGTCGGCTTGCTTGCGCGAATCGATTAGTGCGGCAAGCGCTTTTGAAGTGCCGATATCGGCCAAGGCCTGTGCGGCCTGTCGGCGTACACCAAAGAAAGGATCATTCTGCAGCGCCGCTTGCAGTTTATCGATGGATTGTTGATCTTCTTTTTTGCTCAGGGCATCGGCCGCCAAAAGACGCCCCACCACATCATCCTTCAGATTGAGTTGGGCATAGAGCATTCCTTTCGGCTTTTCGAATTGGATCGAGGCCAGAACTTGGGTGCGTGCGTCAAAGCGAACGACATCCGGTTTTTCGGGGAGCGGTACGTAAAAGTCCTGCATTTGTTTGTTCACGACAACGTCGCGATCGACGGTAAAGTCGGGCCCCACAAAGCGGAGGGTGAGGGGAAGATCGAACAGCGGTGACTCGGGTGTTTTTTCCGTCGAAACCTTTTTTTTGCTCTTCTTACTCACCGCAGCTTGCACCTGTTCGACAGAAATTTTGGCCAGCTTTTCGTGGGGCAGCCAATCGTAGGAAACTTTTAAATCGGGGTGCCCACCGTTGTGGACCCACTGGTCAAAAAACGGAAGCAGCGAAAGCCCCGTGACTTCCTCAAAGGCCTGCTGCAGATCGTGGGTATCGACGCTACTCAGCGCATTCTTCTTGAGATAGTGCGTGACACAGCGGCGAAAGAGATCTTCACCTAGTTGGCTGCGGAGCATATGTAAAACCCAGCCACCTTTTGCATACGCTCGTTGATCGAACTGATCCCAAGCGTGATTGTAACGTCGCAAAACAATCGGTCGCTTTTCTTCTTTGTTGTAGAGAATGCCTTTGCGATCGTTATAGACCGCGTGGAGTAGGGCGTCATTGCCATTTTTGTAGCCATCGTAGAGGTAGGAATAATAGACGGCAAAGCCTTCATTGAGATAGAGCTCGCTCCAATCCTTGCAGGTTAGAAAGTCACCAAACCACTGATGCACCAATTCGTGCGCGATCAGACCGTAGAGATCGCGTAGATTTTCACTTTCGTCTGGAAAAACGGCGATCGGGTTCAGTACGGTGAGCGATGTGTTTTCCATGCCGCCAATGTGATAGTCCTCGACCACCACCTGATCGTATTTAGGCCACGGATAGGGGACGGCTAACTCTTCCTCTAAGAATTTGAGAATGTCGGCCGTGTCGCGGAATCCATTGGCCGCATACGGTGCGCGGCTCTGCGGCGTATAGAACCGTAGGGGGATATCTTTGTAGCGGTCTTCGAGCTTGGCAAAGTTTCCTGCCGCGAGGGCAATCAGGTAGGCCACGTGGGGTTTTTCCTGAAGGTAGTGGACCCGCTTCATCCCGGCAGCTTCGCCAACCTCCTCAACGAGACGGCCATTGGAGAGGACGGTCAACGCCTGGGGCACGTGACAGATGATCTCACTCGTAAAGCGTTCGTTCGGGTAGTCGATGCTCGGAAACCAGTGTCGCGATTCGTGCGGTTCGCCTTGTGTCCAGATATGGGTGTCTTCGGGCCGGAAGCCGAGTTCGGGAGTACGGAAGTAGAGGCCGCGGCGAGGCTCTGCCGAGTAATCGATACTGAGTGCGACTCGTTTGCCCGGTTCGACCGGAGGATCGAAGGCAATCTCCAATCCATCGGGTGTCATTTCGTAACCGGCTAAGGCAACATTTGCCTCAATGTTTTTGATGTTTAAATCAACCGCACCGAGGGTGAGTTCTCGCAATGGACGGGCGATCGGCTCAAAAGTGAGCAGACAGTTTCCCGCCACGGTCCGCGCCTTCAGGTCGGGTGTTACGTCTAACCGCAGGTGCAGAAGATCGACTTTCCGATCTGGTGCATACTGCCGACCGCTTGCGCTCGGCTTGAGCTGATTGGAAAAATCAAACGGAGGACGGCAGTAGCGACAAGTCCAAATTTGCTCGAAGTTTGTTTCTTCCCCGTAAGTCCGTTGGGACGTCACCGTTGCGTTGCCGCAAATGCACAGTACCGCGATCAGAGAAGTGAACAGAAATCGGATCGACATCGGGGCCTCTGCGAAAGGGAAAACAGGGAATGTAAGCAGCTTTCCAGTATCGCTGCTTACCCGGTCAGAGGCAAGTTAGCAGAGAGACCGCGTTCGAGGTCGTTTTGCTAAAGACGTAAAAAAAGGCCAGCCTGTTTCCAGGCGGGCCTTTCAAACCTATGACACTCTTTGTAAATAGCGCAGTTTTATTTGCGGCGTCGGCTGATCAACAGACCCACCACACCACCGAGCATCAGCAGAGCTGCTGCCGGTTCGGGACTAGCTGTTCCGTTACGCAGGGCAGTTAAAATCTTGGCTAACTAACCAGCGGAGCAAGGCAGCGGTTTCTGCCGCTTCCCCGACGGTCAGAAAAGCATGCCCCTCTTATTGAGGTGGGTCTGGCCAGAGAGGCGATTCCTGGTGCGCCGTATCCATCATTTGCTTTGCCAAAGCGACATGCTGCGGATCTTTGGCCGCGATGTTGTGCCGTTCAGCAGAATCATTTTTGAGATTGTAGAGTTCGACGTTATCCGATCCGAGCGGATTACGAATCGCCTTATAGTCGCCAAAGCGTACTGCCTGTCGCGGATGACCGCCGTGTAACTCCCAGTAAAGATAAGCATGTTCCTCTTGCGATTGCTTTTCTCCAAGAAGTGTTGGCAGCAGGCTGATGCTTTGTCGTTGTTTGCCGTCATCGGGCATTGGAGTATCGGCCAGCTGACAGAAAGTTGCAAAAAAATCACCAAAGTAAGCCAGATGATGACTCACCCGATTGGCCGGAATGGTTCCACTCCAGCGGGCAATGAGCGGTACGCGGAGTCCCCCTTCATAAAGACCAAACTTGCGTCCGCGCAAGCCACCTGCCGCATTAAAGAAATCAGGATCGTGTCCCGCTTCATTGTGCGGCCCGTTGTCGGAGGTAAAAAAGATAACCGTATCTTTGTCTATTTTTAATTCACCAAGTTTCTTGAGAATTTGGCCGACGCCAGCATCCAAGCGACTGATCATCGCCGCTTGCCCTTTGTTTTGAATACTCCAATCGCTCGCTGCATACGCACCAAGTTCGGGAACCTCGGTACCGTTGCCCGTCAGTTTACGCGCCTCCGGATTGGCATGCGGAATGGTGGGTGTGAGCAGCAAGAAAAAGGGCTCCTCCCGATGCTGCTCCATCCAAGCGAGCGACTCCTCAATGAACCGATCTTGGCTATAGGCTACCTTTTTCGTGGCCATCCCGCCGACAAAACCGGCGTAGCCTGGAGGGACATTCTGGACGACGTTCCCGAGCAAAACTTTTTTGCCATTTTTCCAGAGATAGCTCGGATAGTGATTGTGGGCGTGAACCGTGTTTAAATAGCCATAGAAATAATCAAATCCTTGATCCTCCGGACGGCCTCCCGTCTCGGGAAAATCGCCCCCAATGGCCCATTTGCCGATTACGGCCGTTGCATACCCGGCATGGCGAAGTACTTCGGCGATGGTCACATCATCGGGCCGGAGAGTTTGAATGTTCGGGGGTCCATTATCGCGGATTCGGCAGCGGCCAGTATGTTCGCCCGTGAGCAGCACATTCCGTGACGAGGCACACAAACTTGCTCCCGCGTAGAATTGCGTGAACCGCATCCCCTGACGCGCCATGCGATCGATAGAAGGCGTTTTTATTTTTTGCTGGCCGTAACAGCCCAACTCTCCGTAGCCTAAATCGTCAGCAACAATGAGAATGATATTAGGGCGGCTTTCTCGCTCAGGATGGTCTGCCTCAACAACTACGGGCCCGATCAATGTGGCAAAGCCGACAAGCCACTTCGTGAGACTGCCTCGCATATCAGAAATCCTTGCCTGTAACGAATCGATCAGTGTTCTCCGACTTCACCGATCGAGAGTTCTTCGCCTCGATCAGTGACGACCGCGCGAAGCCATTCTTCCGGGTAACCCACTTCCTCGGGTGGTCCCTCGGCCTTCTTGCGATAACCGTCGATATTCTTGGTGAGAATGTGGTTGTAAAGTTGCCGCCAACGTTCGAAAAGTGCATTGCCGGTGTTGATCCCGTATTCGGTGAGGAACTGATGCATCTGATCCGGGTCGGATTCATGTAAGGCGAGCGCCATCTTGTCGATCTCGGGCATCATTTTGATGTAATATTTTTCCTGTTCCTCCTGGACTTCTTGAATCTCGCCGATCACGCGGGAATAGCGATCGTACGCATAGTTGGAAACGAGATTAAAAACCCACCAAGCACTATCAAGTGATACCTCGTCATAATTTCCCGTGTTGTAAGCCTTGGGTACATCG
>CAUZBD010000011.1:0-13785 GCA_963577795.1 Planctomycetota bacterium
GCGCTCAATTTCAAGGGTCGCTTGCACATCGGTGCCTGGAATATTCGCATCTACTTTCAGACGGCCATTTTCTAAATATTTGAATTCGACTTCTACCGCCGTTTTTGCCGGAAGATTTTCTGGAAGATCTGAAACAACACACGCACCAATCTTTGTCGAATTCCTGCCGCTTGCATCACCCCCCTCAATCACATTTACGGCAATCGTTTGCTGATTTTCGTCACGCGTCTTAAAGCTTCCTGATCCTTTCGCCGGCAAGGCCGAATTTTTAGGAATGAGTATTTTTCTGCGCGGCATACCAGTGCTGGCCTCTACGGCAAGAACGCCCAAGTCATGTGAATTGACGTTTTTAACAAGGAGATCTGTATCTTCGTTGCGTTGACTAGCGAGTACAAAGTTAGCATAGACGGCTGCGCCATGAGCAACGGCCTCGTCCGGCGAAAGCGAACGATTGACTACAACACCCGATTCTGCTTCAAGTGCCTCAATGACCATGGGCATCCGCGTAGAACCACCCACAAGTAATATCCGGGTTATGTCTTCCCAATTTCGCGATGCTTCTTTTAGCATCCTGCGAATTGTAAAGAGTGTACGCTCAACGAGATCCTGGGTTAATTCCTGAAATTTCTCTCGCGTTAAATCGAGTCGCAAACGTTTCCCTTCATACTCGGAATGGATTTTATATACGTTGCGGACAGTGAGCGCCATTTTGGCAACCTCTGCTGATTGTCGCAGGCGTTCGGCGGCCGAGTCGTCCTCACGAGGATCGAGTTTAAATTTTTCCACAAACTGAGCCGAAACGTATTCAAAAATTCGTTTGTCCCAGTCAATACCTCCAAGGTGTACATCGCCCGCTGTCGCAATCGCTGTAAATTGCGAGCCCTCGATTTCCATTAACGTTGCATCAAATGTCCCACCCCCAAGATCGTAAACAAGAACTGTTTCCTTACCTTCTACAGATTCACCCGATGGAGAAAATTTTTGGAGAACTCCGTAGGCGAGTGCCGCTGCAGTCGGTTCATTGATGATGTCGAGAACATTAAATCCAGCCAGTTCTCCTGCATCCTGTGTTGCTTTCCGTCGCGGTTCGTTGAAGTAGGCCGGAACCGTAATAACGACATCGTTAATTTCGCCCAAAATAAGTTCTGCATCCTCTTTCAGTTTTCTTAAAATAATTGCTTCCACAACTTCTGGAGGAAGGGTATTACCGGCCACTTTCTTTTTATAAGCTGCTGCGCCAATATCACGTTTGGCAAATTGTGCGATCAATTCTGGTTCAAAGGCGGCGGTACGTGCAGCCTCTTTCCCGACTACCGGCCCTGTTTCGTCAAAAAATACGACGCTTGGTGTGGTAATTCCACCCTCTGAATTATGGATCGTCGTGGGGCGGCCGTCGTTATCGAGGTAAGCAACAACCGAATGGGTGGTCCCCAGGTCAATGCCCACCGCTGGTACTCTTTTTTCTGTCATTGGTATTTTGCAATGTTGTGGTTTTACACGAGGATAAAAAGCTGTCTCGACAGACTCTTAAAAGTCTTCAATGGGTAAAATAATTTTAAATTAGACACTAGTCGGAGAAAATGACCTAGTGGAGAAACATTTACCTGATCGGGGATGTATGGCGGATCGCTTCCAGAGAATGAACGGAGACAAAGTAGCTAAAAATAGGCAAATGCCGTATAATTCGGCATCGTTCGTTTTTACCACCCGTTGCGTAATCGTAAGAAATTTCGGGCGTGGGCCGTATGTCTTTTCAACTTCTACCTGCACAAATTGACCAATATCGTGCATCCGGGTATTTGCTGCTCCAGTCCCATTTCGCCCAAGATGAGATCGATCTTCTACGTGCGACTGCACAATCGGATGACCAACTCCAGTCCCATGCTTTTGGAAAGCTCGATGGAAATGGAAATCCCGTTCGTCTTTCAGTGTGGAACCATCCTGGGGATGCTATTTACGGGATGTTTGCCCGTTGTGAGCGGATTGTGAATGTTGCCGAACAGATCCTTGAAGAGGAGCCCTACCACTACCATTCGAAAATGATCATGAAAGATGCCGGGACCGGAGGCGTCTGGGAATGGCATCAAGACTACGGTTATTGGTACAACAACGGGCTCCTGCAACCACGCCTCACGAGTTGCTTCATAGCGATCGACGCTGCCACGGAAGAAAATGGGTGCCTGCAAGTTATTCCACAAAGTCATACGCTAGGAAGAATCGACCACCAACGCACTGGGCAGCAAGCTGTGGTGGATTCTGAGCGTATGCAAGCTATTCTCAAAATTTACCCCGCAAAAAAAATATTAATGCGTCCTGGCGATGTGTTTTTCTTCCACGCCAACTTATTGCACCGCAGTGATCAGAATGATTCATCGCAACCTCGATGGGCGATGATCTGCTGCTACAATGCTCGGTCCAATAGCCCCTTCAAAGAGTCACACCATCCGAGCTACACACCTCTTCAAAGAGTTCCTGATTCGGCAATTCGCTCTCTTGGTTCTCAAGGATTTACTATAGATGGATCGCAGACCACTTGGCTGCAAAATGCAGCCCATCAAGCAGCACGAACAACACCGCTTCCAAAGCAGAAGTAGCGGGGTAATTATGATCCCGTCGCAAAATGCGTCTACGGCACTACGATAAGTACTTTGCGATAAAAATTCATGCTTCATCGATAACGCAAAGTTACTCCGTCATCGCTGTACGCTTTACACGCAGCGACGGGCCTGCCTCTTGCAGTGCCTTTGTGACATCGCTCTGTAAAATAGGCCCATTCAAAATGATCGGCTTTCGACCGTCTGGTGGATAAATGACCAAATAAGGAATTTGCTTATTTATATTACCAAGTTCAACCAGAAACTTTTCGACTTCTGGGGCATCGTGCGTGGTGTCGGCCTTCAATGTTTTGACATTGTATTTACTGACAAGCCCCTTTGTAGTCTTTGTATTTAAGGCGACCGCCTCATTCGTTTTACAACTCGCTCACCAATCTGCTGTGAAATCGACGAGTACTGTTTGACCATTACGAAGATAAGTATTCAATTCGGCTCGACTGAACGGCTCCCATGGCAATTCTGAGTGCTGTAAAGCAAAGTAACTTATCGTGGTAGAAATCAACAGCACGGCAATTGCGCCAGACCAGCACCAGGCTTTTACTTTTATTGGTGAGTTTTCAGAAAGCTGCATCAAAATCCATACTGCGATTGCGAAGGCAGCCACAATCGTGGCAACAGGTATTATCAATCGGCCTGTGCCGAAGGCGACGACCGCCACGTAAGCAACAGCCCCGATTGCCCATCCCCAAGACTGGATTCGGGTCGATGAACTTGCTGTTACTGGTAACCGCCCAACAACCCAACAAGCAAAACCAATAGAAACTAAAAGCGCTAATAATTCGGTATGGTACTGATCGCTCAGTGAAGAAAATAACCAGACGACTGTACCCATTAAGACGAAGCCCATGATTTGCTTGAAGGCCACCATCCAATTTCCAGGCTTTGGCAAAAAAGACATGAGTCGCGGGTAAGCGCCGATTGCCAAATAGGGAGATGCCATGCCGAGGCCGATGAACGTAAATGCGGTATAGGTTAGCCACACCGGTTGCTGGATGGCCCATGTCGTTGCCGGAATGAGAAGCGGACCAACACATGGGGTGGCCAACACGGTTGCTAAGACACCCTTTATAAAAGCCCCTGCTGCGCCTTCACGCTCTGCAACTTCGTTGGCCGAACGACTGCCAACAAATCCCGGAATTGAAATTTCCCATACTCCAAGGAAAGATAAAGCAAATGCGAAAACGACCGAAGTCAAAATTATATTGAAAGAAGTAAATTGGAATTGTTCTCCCCAACCGAATTCCAAATCACCTTGTGTCGCAAAACGAACTCCGACCGCTACCGTTGCTAAAGCCCAAAACACCGACATTAATCCAAGCGAAAACCATGCGTTCAGCGCAAAAATTCTTTTGCGACTTTCGCCAGCTTGTTGAACAAAGGACATGATCTTTAAACCGATCACCGGCAACACACAGGGCATTACATTTAGAAAAACACCCGCGAGCATCGCCGACGCCAGTTGAATAATAAGTTCCCCGGCCTGGGAAAAGGGCGGTGCCACAGAAGATTGTGATCCTACTTCGTTATGGTTTGTTGTTGTGTTTACGATACCTACACTGAGCGAATTGAGTAAATCGCTGCTTGCTCTCGCTTCAAACGATTGTGAAAAATTTACACATAAGTCTTTACAAACCTGCCCTTGGACATCGCCAGAAATGGTAACCCCACGCCAGCCCTCCGGTCCTATAGCTTCCACTGGAACAGACCACGTTACTTGGTCTTCGTGCTCTTCTACATCAAGATCGGGCCAAAAATCATAATGGTGGATCATCGCTGGAGGGACGGCCACAAACTTGCCGAGGATGCGATAGCGATCAGACGCTACGAGATTGATCCGCGTCGGTTTCGGTCCACCTGGCTTTTGGGCAATGGAATAAATATGCCAGCCTGGCTGGATGCGGACAGTAATCTGTAGCTCCGCCTGTTGGCCACCATCTTTAGAAACAATTTGTGCTGATACCTCGACGCGGTCTGCTGCCAATAAGGATGTTTCGGCGGATAAAATCAGCGAGATGGCAACAAGCGAGAAAACGGTGAAAACCGCGCGGGAGAGCATAGAGAGCCACTGAAATCGGGGCATTAAAGGTCACCTTCAAACTAAAGATAGCGGGCAGCCTACCCATTCTATTGCTAGTTTGCCTTTACGGTCAATGTAATATTCCCCTGCATTATCGGTTCGCATTCGCGCGGGACACAACTGGATTTGGTGCCCAAATCGGTCCCGAACTGTGCTATCAGTGTGGTTCAACTCCATTATTTTCCAAGCCTGGCGACAATTTGCTTCAAACGCATCGCAACGGCTGTTTCGTTTGAAAAGTTGCGCTTTTCTACGTAGAGCCATCGAAGCCAATTCAATCCGGACAAGAGGACTGCACTTCGATCGAGGGGGCCAATGAGCAGTCGCTCCTGCGGATTGAGTGGGTAAACCGATTCGTACGCATCGAGACCACATTTCCATTTACTTTTGTTACTTACAGCAAGGCTTCCCAAAAGGCGCACCAGATCCGTTACCACCGTATCGGGACGGGCGGCGCCAAAATCGATTACAGCCGAAACCCCCTCCCCACAATACAAGATATGTTGATGCCAGATGTCACGGATGCAGGCTTGAATAGGCACCTTGCTATCACGGATGGAATTTAACTCTGACCTTATATCATCAATATGTCGTTTGGCTTGATCAACGATCAGATGGCTCCACTGTGGAAGTTCTTTAATTTCTACGATTTGTGACTGGTTAGAATATTTTTCTAATTGCGCTAAGTCACCCTGAATCCAAGAAGTTGCCTGTGCTAGCCTCTCTTGTACGGTGGGGGCAATGTCGAAATGCGGGGATGGACTGATAAAACTCGATGCTGCTTTATGAAAGGCTGCCAGAGCCTGTGCAGCAGCCTTTAGTTTTTCAGTCGACGGATTCTCTTGATAATCTGCGCGGCCCGGCATCCACGGGGCAAGTTCCCAAAAGTGCCCTTCGTGCTGTAAATAAGTGTGGGGGGAACTGGTATCTAAACCGATCGGTACAGGAACCAGGGTAAAACCTTTTTTTACAACATGCTCAAGCAAACGATGAATAAAATCGATCCGGCTTTGACTAGGATGTTCCTTTGGCCACTTTCGCAAACAAAGAGGCCCCCGCGGACTCAATACTTTCCAAAATTCGGCGCCACTAAATCCGCCAGCTGAACCAAGTGATTGGATCTTTCTGGAATGGCAATCGCTTGAATAGTGGCTGAGGACCAACTGGACTGATTGGATTGCTTTCAATGTATCGGCTTCTGTGTGTGCTACAAAAGATGTAAAACTAGTACCGTCGAGTTGCCTAGTTTATTCTTAAAAAATCAAGTGGCGAAGAGGCGAGGGTCGCAAAGAGAGAGATTGCCCTATGAGTACGATGCAGGGCGCTGAAACCTGAACAAGACGAGATCACTTTATGCGTTTATTACTTTTGTCTGGAGATTTATTGGTTACTTCCCGTGTTGGTGGAGTCGCTGAACCGCTGCACATCTCCTTCCGCTCAGTACCTTCTATGGAAAGTCTGTGGACAACATGGAAACAGTTTCCTGCTGAACTGGTGGTGGTCGATCTTACACTAGCCGGAGTGGATGTCGAAGCAGTTACTGAGTGGGCCCGATCGTTGCACGCGCATGTCGAAGTGATTGCTTTTGGTCCTCATGTACATTTGAAAAAATTAGAACTGGCCGAACAAGCTGGTTGCGATCGCGTTTACGTGCGCGGAGAATTTATCTCCCAAATGCAAGCCATTCTGCTGCGGACTGCCTCTATGCGCACCAATGATGAACCCCGTATCGAGTAACTTCTGCAGCAAGACGTCCGCGGCCTCGACTACGGAAAGGAAAAAACTGGTGCAATAAAAAAGGCCGCTGGTTCCCTCCGTAGAGAAAACCGCAGCCTCATAAACTTTCGGCCCATTGCGACGGTGGAGGTCGCTGCGAGAATGGCGGAGATCCGCGGTGCTTTGCACAGCTTTTACTGATCCCAAGCCAACGCTATTGGTTAGTCCCTCCGACGGAATTGGAAACCGAAAGGTCGTATACGTTGAATAGATAAATTTTAGTCTGGAATCAAGAGGAAATAATGGTAGAAAAAATTTATTTTTATCGCTTCTTCTCGGACACAATTTTCTTCATCGGCAAAAAGAAGACCCTAACTATAGAAAGAATTCGGCCAACCTTTTGAACATAATATTTTTTACTTTGGCCCAAAATTTGCCGGTCGCCTTACTTGAGGCTAAAAAAGTGGCTTTTGTCTATGGAAATCCATAGGCTCCACGCACGAGGGGTGATCGAATCCGACACGGTTGACGCGTGTATGCACTGTGTGCATGTTGAGCCAGTCTGCGGGGGATGCCTTGAAAGATTGTTGTACTTCGGCGAGCGCCTGGCTGTTTACAAGCCAGTCGAAACCAGTTGTCATATCGAGTATTGCCGGCATACGGTCGTGTATTTGGGCAGTCCATTTATTCGCAGGACGTGTGATGATCGTACAGGAATCAACGGCGTCCTGTAACGTCTGCGGTGCAAGCCCTCTGCATTCCCACATGCCAGCAAACAAAAAAAGTCTCCCTTTAGTACGGTAGAAGTAGTGGGGGATTTTATTTCCGTCCGTGTTTTTCCACTCGTAATAGCCATCAGCAACAATCAAGCAGTGCCGCGGGAGCGGAGTGGTTCGAAACTGTTGATTTTCTATGAGCGTTTCGATGCGCGTATTGATGATCGTTTTATTGTTATGCGATGGAGAGGAAACCACAGTGCCCCAATGCATTTCTACAAGTTCCACCGCTGGAATCGCCTGGTCTTTCCGGGCTCCTGCCTCGGTATCCGCACAGCGAATGACGAGTACTTTGTCGTTCGGGGCAATGTTATAGCGTGGTCGCACGCGCGACAAAACGGGATTGCTTGAGGACAATGAAAAAAGAGAAAGTTGGCGACGGATCGCGGCGACAGGAGTTTTCAGCGTGAAGCGGCCGCACATCGTTACGCACTCACAAAAATCGATAAATGACGGAAAATCTTACGCTTGGTCTACAGTTTGTTCGAAATGACATAGCCATCGGCAAGAGCTGTGTATTCTTTTAACTGGCGGACAACCCAGTGATTGTCGTGTCCGAGTTGCTCAGCCATTATTTCGGCCGTACGGGGGGCGGCTTTTTTTGAATCCTCTGCACCAAGTAAAAGTGCCCGCGTGCGCCGGGCGAGCACATCTTCAAGGCGGATCGCCATTTCATGCTTGATCGCCCAAACCACCTCGGCACCGCAATAGGGTAAATGGGGATGCAAAGGCTCGGCGTAGATTGAGTTTTCCGATGCAATTTTTTCGATAACAGTCGCATCGCTGCCATAGTAACGAAGCGGGTCTTGAAGATCGCGAATATTTTGATGCTCATCAGGAGCACCCTGCAAGGCCAACTTTTCCGTTCGACATGCCACATCGCGGAGACCGCCTACCGGGATCGCATGTGTGAGGGTATCCTCCGCCATTTTTCGGTAGGTTGTCCACTTTCCCCCTGCAATTGTCACCAAGCCACTTTGGCTGACGAACACTTCGTGCGAACGTGAAATCGATTTACTATCCGCAGAGCGACCTTCGGGATGCACGAGTGGTCTTTGTCCGGCAAAAACGCTCAGAATATCTGCCAATGCGGGTTCACGGTGCATGTAGCGGCCCGCATTACGAAGAATAAAACCAATTTCTTCGGGTAACGCCCGCGGTTCGATTTCCGCCAACTCGCGTGGGGTATCCGTCGTGCCAACGATGACACGATCGTGCCACGGAATGACAAATAAAACGCGACCATCATCGGTGTGAGGAACCATGATCGCGTTTTTTCCCGGTTGAAAAGACGCAGGCAGTACCAGATGCACCCCCTGTGCTGGCTCAATCTGTGGTGGGGCATTGGGGGCATCTAAACGGCGAATTGTATCTGAAAAAATTCCCGTGGCATTAATAACCACTTTGGCGTGAATCTCAAAAGTCGTTTCAGATTCTACATCATGGACTCGGGCTCCGTTAATATGATCATTGTGTTTGAGAATGTCGGTTACTTGGCAATAGTTCGCAATCGCGGCTCCGTGCGATACTGCCGTACGCATCAATGTAATGGCCATGCGGGCATCATCGAATTGGCCATCGTAATACATGATTCCTCCGAGAAGGCCATCTTGCTGTACGTTGGGAATTGCATTGATTGTTTCTTCTCGGTCCAGACTCCGACTGGTTGCAATATTCAATTCACCGGCTAGTGCATCGTAGAGTTTCATTCCGATTCCATAAAATGGACCCTCCCACCATTTATAGCGTGGGACTACGAAAGCAAGATTGCTCACCAGATGGGGCGCGTTGCGGGCCATGATGCCTCGTTCGCGGAGTGCTTCGGTGACCAGCGAAAAATTCATTTGTTCCAGGTAACGTACGCCACCATGGACTAGCTTGGTACTACGGCTCGAAGTTGCCTTGGCAAAATCGTGCGCCTCAACGAGTGCCGTTCGATAACCGCGACTGGCTGCATCGACCGCAACACCGAGACCCGTCGCACCACCACCAATCACCAAAATATCGAATGCCTCATCAGCAAGACGGGCAAGCATCGCTTGGCGATCGAGTGGAGTAGGGGCGGACATGGTCGGCAGCTTGGGGGAACGAGTTAGATGGGAGTGAGGATACCCTTTTTCCCCGCTCGCAGGTTGCCTTGGTGGGGAGAACCGATTGTGGGGGAGAAGATTGCCTGGGCCGCGTCGAGACTGTCAAAATGGCAGTTTTTGCGGTGCGTGGGCGGGGCTCTTGAGAAATCCCATTCGGTGGCATAAATGCTTTGATGGAGCTAAATCCATAAAATATAGTGCTTTAGAAGTAAAATTCTCGGCAGAGAGAGTCCTTGGCGCGCGGATTGCGTTAAATATTGGTGCGGGGTATCCCGCGCCAATAGTGGCAGACTGGGTTGTCTTTTGCCCGGATCGGTTCTTCTGGCATGTGTTCTATGGGTTTTTGTTCCCGGGAACACGCGCTGCGAGTGAAGGGTTCGGCGGTGTACTGGCAATTTCGGTCCTGTCCCTGTTTCATGCCGCGTCCACTAGGGAGGTAAAACAAGTCGATGGCTACCGCGACCAAAGCAAAGAAAAAATCCAGTTCTAAAATCAACATTCAGCCGCTCGGTGACCGCATTGTCCTGGAGCGCGAAGGCTCGCAAGAGACAACAGCCGGGGGAATTGTCCTCCCCGAATCTGCCAAAGATAAACCAGCACGAGGCACTATTTTGAGTATCGGCCCAGGTCGACAGCTCGACGACGGTAGTCGTGGTGCATTGCAGGTCCAAGTCGGTGACCGGGTCCTGTTTTCGAGTTATGCAGGAGAAGGTTTCAAGGTAGGCGACGAAGAGCTCCTGCTCATGCGGGAAGATGACATTCTGGCTGTCATTGAATAAAGAACAATCCATAATCTGATCAAAACCGATTGCTCGGTCCTTTAAGGAGTATGATTCATGTCCAAGATGATTGCATTTGACCAAGAAGCCCGCGACGCGATGCGACGTGGCGTTTCCAAATTGGCCCGGGCTGTCAAAGTGACGCTGGGCCCCAAGGGTCGCAATGTTATTTTGCAGAAAAGTTTCGGGTCCCCTACAGTCACCAAAGATGGTGTTACTGTGGCGAAGGAAGTCGACCTGGAAGATGTTTATGAAAATATGGGTGCCCGTATGGTGCGCGAAGTCGCCTCGAAAACCAGCGACGTTGCGGGTGACGGAACCACCACGGCAACTGTCCTGGCTGAAGCAATCTTTAATGAAGGTCTGAAGGCGGTCGTCGCTGGAGTGAACCCGGTGGGACTCAAGACCGGAATTGAAAGCGCGATTTCTGACATCAGTGAATATCTCGAAAATGCCTCGATTCAGATTAAGACGAAAAAGGAAATGGCCCAAGTCGGTGCAATCGCATCGAACAACGACCATGAAATTGGGAAATTAATCGCCGAAGCAATGGAAAAGGTGGGCAAAGACGGAGTCATCACTGTTGATGAGGGTAAAAGTCTGGAAACCGAGGTCGAATGGGTTGAAGGGATGCAGTTCGATCGCGGATACCTGTCGCCCTACTTTGTGACCGATCCGAGTTCGATGGCTGCTGAATTGGAAGACTGCTATGTTTTGGTTTTTGAAAAGAAGATCACAAACGTAAAAGATCTGGTACCAGTACTTGAAGCCGTCGCAAATGCCTCCAAGCCGCTGTTGATTGTCGCCGAAGATGTAGAGGGTGAAGCACTCGCAACCCTGGTGATCAATAAATTGCGTGGCACGTTTACCTGTTGTGCTGTAAAGGCCCCTGGCTATGGCGATCGCCGCAAATCAATGCTCGAAGATATTGCCGTACTCACCGGAGGAGTTGCTGTTTTCGAAGACCTTGGAATTAAATTAGAAAATCTTCCCATTACCGATCTTGGACGTGCCAAAAAAGTGATCGTCGATAAGGACAACTGCACGATCATTGAAGGTGCTGGTAAAAGCAAAGATATTAAGGGTCGAATCGATCAGATTCGGGCTGAGATCGACAATGCTACGAGCGATTACGATCGTGAAAAATTGGAAGAGCGACTGGCAAAACTCTCTGGTGGCGTAGCCAAGGTCAATGTGGGTGCTGCGACTGAAAGTGAAATGAAGGAGAAGAAGGCTCGTGTGGAAGATGCACTCCATGCGACTCGGGCTGCCGTTGAGGAAGGTATTCTTCCAGGTGGTGGTGTCGCACTTCTCCGTGCCTCCAGTAGCGTTTCTCCCAAAAAAGGTCTCTCACAAGATGAAGTGGTTGGCTACAACATCGTAGTACGGGCCTGTCGGGCACCTTTGACCTCCATTGCCGACAATTCCGGTCAGAATGGCGGCATCGTTTGTGAGAAAGTGCTTCAGGAAGAAGAAAGTATTGGTTACAACGCAGCCACCGACACCTACGAGGATCTCGTCAAGGCAGGTGTGATTGACCCGACCAAGGTAACACGTACGGCTCTTCAGAACGCATCGAGTGTTTCTACCCTCCTGCTGACGAGTGATGCTCTCATCGCAGAGAAGCCTAAAGACAATAAAAAATCAGCCGGTGGTCATGGTGGCGACTACGACATGTATTAATCGTTGGGGCAGTCCCTGGTGGGATTTCCTGACACAATGCGGTCTAATCCAAACCCTGCGATCTTCTGATCGCAGGGTTTTTTTGCATTTGGGACTTCGGGGATCGCTTGTTAAAATGGGTGCATGCAATCGTCACACATCCACTTTGCTCAAATCAGGCTGATTCTTACAGTTGTCCTCGTGGTGGTTTCCTTCTTTGGGCAAATCACAATGATTGAGGCCGACGATGGATCGCGAGAGAAAATCGATGGCGACTTAATCTTAATGCAGGGAAAGTGGAATTTGGTTGATTTTGTTTATTATCGCAGCAACATTGCGGCACCCGCTCCCAAAGGACAGCGGCAAGGAATCCGAATTGTTAGTGGAAAACGCTATCGATTGAAACTGCGGATTGGCGCACAACAGGTGGACGATGAGTACTCGTTCCAACTTTATTCCCAACAGAAACCCAAAGCATTCGACGTTACCCTCTCCGACGGAGAGACCGTAATCAAGGGAATTTATGAAGTCAGTGCCGATACACTTCGCCGTGCTTATTCGCAACCGGGGACACCACGACCAACACAATTTCAATCAGGTGATCAAACCTATCAGGTTTGGAAACGCATTGCCGAACCACCTCCAGGAGCGAAGCAGCAAACAGTCAATGCCGGTATAAAAAAAGATACTTAGTCGGCTAATTTCTGTTTGAGCGCGCATACCAACGTGTTATAGCCTCCCTGAAGAGAAACCTGCTCAGCGACCCCTGTGTGAAGATCTTTTATCTGGCAAACACCTTGCTCTAGTTCCTCGCTCCCTGCGATCACCGCAAGCCGGTGACCACGACGATTTGCATATTTTAACTGTTGTCCAATTTTTTTTGGCTCTACATACATCTCGACTCGCAAGCCAGAGAGTCGTAGCTGACGGGCCAACTGGAGGTAGTCATCGCTCCGCTCGGGATCGAAATAGACGATTAAGATGTCAGCCGCTATCGGTGTGCCCTCCAGGGCACCAATTTCTTGCATTGCTGCAAGTAAACGATCAAGGCCAAGTGAGGCACCGACTCCCGGTAACTCTGTTTTAGTGTAAGTTTCCGCAAGATGATCGTAGCGGCCACCAGAACAGACACTGCCTATTTCTGGAAGGGCATCAAGAAATGTCTCGAAAATGCTGCCCGTGTAATAGTCCAATCCGCGGGCGATTGACAAATCGAGATGCACTCTTGAGTCAGGGACACCTGCGGCAGCAAGCCCATGCACCAACTGGGTAAGTTCACTAATGCCAGCAGAAAAGACCGCATTGCCGGTGACCAGACTCTGGGTTTCTTTGAGTACCTCTTCGCTTGTACCCGTAATCTCTGTCAGGGCCAGCAAAGATGCGACCTCTTCTTTTTTAATACCCTCTGTCGCTAACATCTCCTCAGCGACTTTTTCACGACTTACTTTCGACAACTTATCTAAACAGCGTAGCATGGTTACCGTCTGATCCTCGATTCCGAGTGAGGAAAGTAAGCCGGTAAGTATCTTGCGATTATTAATGTGAATCTTAAAAGACTCACATCCTAAAGCGATAAAAAGATCGTGGATGACCAACGCGATTTCAATGTCTGCGATGATACTCTTGGTGCCGATTGTATCAAAATCGCACTGTACGAATTCCCGATACCGACCTTTCTGCGTATTCTCTCCCCGCCAAACGGGGGCAATTTGATATCGCTTAAAGGGTGTACCCAATTCCCCTATATGCTGTGCGGAAAATCTTGCCAGCGGTACCGTTAAGTCGAAACGCAGGCCAACGCGACGTCCTCCATGATCCTCAAAACAATAAACTTGTTTGTCCGTTTCTTCGCTACCTTTACCGAGAAGTATTTCCTCGTATTCAAGGGCAGGCGTATCGATTGGAGAAAAGCCGTAAGACTGATACACGCACCTTGCCGTATCGATCAACTGCTCGCGTTGCAGCATCGATTCAGGCAAGTGATCTCGAAATCCCTTGAGCGTGCGTGGCGTAATCAAAGGCAAAAGACAAACCTTCTATTTAGCCAAGAACTGGTAATAGCGGGGGTTG
>CAUZBD010000012.1:0-13550 GCA_963577795.1 Planctomycetota bacterium
TTCAAGAGAACGACATTCTGTTTGTGGATTCCACGCACGTCTCAAAGATTGGCAGCGACGTTAATCACCTTCTATTCAATGTGCTGCCCAATCTCAACCCGGGCGTTGTAATCCACTTCCACGACGTTTATTGGCCCTTTGAGTATCCGAAGTCTTGGATTCTTTGCAACAAGTGGGCCTGGAATGAGTGTTACATTCTGAGAGCGTTTCTTCAATACAACAGCGACTTCGAAATTTTGCTCTACATCCAGTACATACGCCACAAACATACGGAACTTATGAGAAGTGTTTGGCCTGCTTTTTTTGAAGACCCCGGCAGTGCTCTGTGGATCCGCAAGTGCCAATAAGCAGGCTCTCTTGCTACGAAGCTACTCAGCCTACGGTGACCGCTCTCTTGCTTCCCCAATATCTGCACTGATAATGGCTGACTCAAAACGGGCATCCTTTTGCAGCCCTAAACGGAATTGAAGTGGCTATTCCAGTGGAGGCGGCGGGAATCGAACCCGCGTCCCGCGACATTTTCATGAAAGCTTCTACGTGCGTAGTCGATTATTTAATTCTTGCTCGCGTGGACTCCAATCGACAGGATGCCACCCGCGCTAGCCGGGAACTTGTTTAACCTGAAGCGTGCCCAGTGGTGACTTCAGGCGATCCGGAATTGGTGACCAGCTTTCAGGCCTCTCCGACGAAAGCCATCAGCCGGGGACGCCTATCTCTAGGCGGCCATTGCGAAGTTACCTTCAGCAAATAAAATATGCGGTCAGCTTTTAGCGTGGCCAACTGACCAACCACGGCACGCCACTTTCACTTCAGGCTATCCGGTCGAACCCAGTTCGCCCCCCAAAGATGGTGGCACTCGCTTCTCGGCTACAAAAAGCGAAGCCAGAGAAAGCTCTCGTATTATACCCCAAGTTTTCTCGAAGATGTGGGATTTTCTGGCTGTTTTTGGCGGATCTAACCGATGCATTTCTAACCGATGCATTGCCACGCGATCACCGCCACGCCGAGTGGGAACAGCCAGAGTGCAAACCAACCGAGTTGGCCGCGTTCGACGATGCGAACCAAGAGCCAAAGCGCAAAGAGGCCCACAAAAAAGGCGACAACAGCTCCCAGTAGCAATAGCGTGAGAGGGACTTCGCCATTGGATTGAAAGAGATCGCGTGCTTCCAGAATAGTGGCACCGAGGATGACGGGTATCGCCAACAAAAAGGAAAACGTCGTGGCTGCTTCACGCTTTAAGCCCAGCAGCATGGCTCCGGAAATCGTCCACCCACTCCGCGAGAGACCGGGAAGAATCGCGAAGGCTTGGAAAATGCCAATCACCAGGGCACACCTCCAGGTCATCTCACCGTAATTTAAGGTTCCTTCCCGGCGACCACTCCACAGCAAAATGCCGCCGGTTGCCAGAAACATAAATCCTGCCAGTAGTGGACTCTCCAGCCATGCGGGCGTCATCTTTTTTAAGATCAAGCCAAAGGCAGCGGCAGGCACGGTTCCCACTGCCAGGAGCCCAAGGACCCTACGGTCTTCCTGGAGGAGATTGATGATCCGTCTCCAGTAAAAGACGATAATCGCCGCGAGCGTGCCGGTGTGCAAAAGAACATTCACGGACATGATATCTGGCCACGCTGTTGTTCCTAGCGCACTAAAGAGTTTCTGAACCACCACAAGATGGCCCGACGAACTGACGGGAAGAAACTCCGTAATACCCTGAATGATGCCGAGCAAGATGATTTGGAGCCAATGCATGCCTGGAAGTATAGCGTCTGCACCTGTCCGGTGAAGCAGCGCCACTTCAGGCGGTATGTCACCGCGACACTTTCAGATTATTCGCCAAAGGCTCTGGCCAAGAGGCGGCAACGGTTAGATCTCATCGGGCAGTTGATGGCCGAGTTTGTCCCTTTTGGTTGCCATGTAGCGGGCATTGTGCTCGTTGATTGGTGGCACAATAGGTACCTGATCGACGACCTCCAAATCGAACCCACCATAAATGAACGCATCAGTTTTTTTAGGATTGTTGGTCAACAACCGAACGCGTTGGAGGCCGAGATCCTTGAGCAACTGAATACCAATTCCATAATCTCGCGGATCCGCCTTGAAGCCCAGCGCTAGATTGGCTTCGACCGTATCGAGGCCCTGGTCTTGGAGTTCGTAGGCTTTCAATTTCCCCAGAAGACCAATGCCCCGACCTTCCTGCGGCAGATAGACCAACACACCGGCCCCTTCAGCACTGATCATCTGTAAGGCTAAATCAAGTTGGTCACCACAGTCGCAACGGAGCGAGGCAAGTAAATCGCCGGTAAAACAGGAAGAGTGCAAACGGACCAGGGGGGCATCGACCTTTTTAAGGTCTCCCATCACAAAGACGATCGGTCGCTGCGACTCATGTTGCACCGAGTAAGCGATGATTTTACCTTCGCCATAGCGAGTCGGGAGCTTGGCTTCGGCGTCCCGTTTCACAAGTTTTTCCCGCACTCTTCGGTATTGAATCAATTGCTCGATAGTTGTGATTTGAAGGCCATGTGCTTTGGCAAACAAAAATAATTGATCGCTCGTTGCTCGGTTCCCTTCGTGATCAAGAATCTCGCAAAGCACACCGGCCGGAGCTAAATCAGCCATCCGCGTCAAATCGACCGCCGCCTCGGTATGCCCCGCACGTCGCAACACCCCCCCCTCTTTTGAAATCAATGGGAATAGATGTCCGGGACGAACAAAATCCTCGGGTTTACTACTTGGATCGACAATCGACGCGATGGTCGTCGCCCTTTCTGGAGCAGTAATTCCCGTTTTGTTGGTGTGATGGTCCAGTGGCACCGTAAACGGTGTTTGCAGTGGTGAAGTGTTTTGATCGACCATCAATTTCAATTGCAAACGATCGGCGACTTCTGGCAGGATAGGCATGCAAAGTTGCCCGCGGCCATGCGTAATCATGAAATTAACGATTTGGGGTGAAATCTTCTCCGCAGCGCAGATGAAATCGCCTTCGTTTTCGCGGTCTTCCGCGTCGAGAATAATGACGACCTCACCTCGGGCGATCGCAGCGACAGTCGCTTCAATGGTGGAAAATTGGTGGCTCACAGGACAACTTATTAGGGGTCAAAAGAAATAAACGCCACTCGCACGTAAGACGCGGACCCAGGACTTCCTTAAATCATCTATAATGGAAACCAGGTCAAACGCGTTACTTAATTATATCCCCCACGAAACCGATCACCAGGGTGAGTTGCATCCCAAGGCGAACTACTTTTTGGGCGAAAGAACGATGCTTCTTAAAGAAGAACTGGTTGAACAGGCCTATTTTTTTAAGACCCTTTTGGAGCGGCTCCGTCAGGCGATGCCTATCCAGGACGTACTCTCCTCGATTGAGGAAGAAATTCTTGCGACAACCGATTTACCCAAAGCGATTGCCTTTTTAAGAAGTGAGTTACAAACTCAGGGAGGGTTTGCGCAGGCCATGGCGCGACTCGACCATTACTTTACTCCCTTCCAGACGTTTGTGGTGGAGGAAGCAGAGGACGAACGCGGAAAATTTGATTTACGGACGGGTCTCGAAATTCTGCGGCGGGATGCGGAATATCGATCAGGAGAACCCTCGCGACAGGGAATTTTTCTCTATCAGTTTGAGTCCATTTGCCGAAATCGACTCCATTACGACGCAGGTCTGGGTGCGATGGCACAGGACCCTTCTTTTGATTCTCCCTGGCGGGAGTGGGTGCTGACGGTGCGACGGCAGATTGGTTTGGTCGAGTTGGCCGATTTAATCTACGTTCGTAGCACACATTATCAGGCTTCCCACGTCGAGGAGTCGGCGACCAAGACGCCCCTATTCGGGGAAAAGGAAGGCAGAATCGCCTTGGCTAACCGGAAAAAAGATCCCCTGCTGCTGTTTGCCGCACTGCAGAGGCAACTTGGTTATCCCGAGCCTCCCCGACCCCGGCCGATGAGTCAAAACCACGAGAAAATCGACCAAATGACCCGCCGCCTCGAACGCCTTGAGGGGAGAATGAAGTTGCTTGAGGAGGAAGCACGTGGCGGAATCCAGATCGAGAGGTTTTTCAAGGCCGAATCACCCCCTCCGGATGCCGCTTCGTGAGTTCACAGTGGTGGACCTGAGGGACTCGATTTCCACCCCGCGTGCCCCCCGACATTTTTCGCGACAATGGCAAGTAAAAAGAGGTACAAACCGGTTCAATCCCAACCGCCGAGAGGTTAGAATCCGAGATGAGGGCAGGCCGGTCGTTTTTGGGCTCTTGATCTGAGCAGTTGTTGGCTGGCAAGATCTCGCTGTGCCTCTAAGAAACACAGTGTTTTGTCCAGTGCCTGTGTGTGGAAACATAATCCGAACAAACGGACCGAAAACTTGACGATTCAAATCAATTTACAATCCGACACAGTAGAAAATGCGTTGGCTGACAACGCTGTTGTCGTAGGGCCTTCGGCCACACTCAGCGAAGTATTATCGCTGATGAAGGAGCAAGGGGTCGGAAGTGTACTCGTCTGTGTAGAACGTAAACTTGCGGGAATTTTTACCGAGCGGGATGCACTGAAAACGATGGTTGAAAAGGTAGACCTCGACAGTCCTATTTCCGATTTGATGATAACCGAAGTGTTGACGATTGCTGAAGGCGCGCCGCTTGCAAATGCAATCCGACTCATGGCAAAAGGCAAATGTCGCCGCCTTCCGATCGTCGATGTGACAGGCAAGTTGGTCGGCATCGTTAAGGTCTCGGGAATTCTCCATTATTTCATCGAACATTTTCCTGAGAAAGTTTTTAATCTTCCCCCCGAGCCCAATGTTGTGATGCCCGAACGAGAAGGTGCTTGATAAATCGTAATTGCAGGCCTTCGTACCCGAACTCCCCGATAGCACTTCTCTTAGAGTCATTGAACGCACTGAAGGATTCCACCATGGCTGCCACCACTTCGAGTGATTCATCTTCTGCCTCCGAGTCACAAAAGCCTGTCGTCTCTTTGGGTACAGCCACGGTGCGATTTTGTGGCGACTCCGGCGATGGGATGCAGTTAGCCGGTACCCAACTTTCCACAACTTCGGCTTTGTTGGGCAACGATGTGGCGACTTTTCCTGATTTTCCGGCAGAGATTCGCGCTCCGCGAGGGACCAAGGCAGGAGTTAGTGGTTTTCAAGTTCATTTTGCCTCGACGCCTATCTTTACGCCGGGCGATCAAGTGGACGCCTTAGTCGCAATGAATCCTGCAGCGTTGGTGACGAATTTATCCGACTTGGTTCCGGGCGGGATTCTGATCGTTAACAAAGACGCATTCAAAGAAAAGGACTTAAAAAAGGCAGGTTATGAGGCAGATCCTCTGGGGGATGCGAGCCTCGATTCGTACAAGCTCTTTCAAGTCGGGATGACGAAGATCACCCGGACCGCCGTCGAGGATTTGGGCCTCAGCGTCAAGGAGTCAGACCGCTGTCGGAATTTCTTTGCGATGGGACTCATCTTTTGGCTTTATGGGCGAACGATGGATGCGACCCTTCGATACATCGATGAAAAGTTTGGTAAGCGACCCTCGATTGCTGAAGCAAATCGTCGCGCCTTGAAAGCAGGCTACTATTACGGGGAGACGACCGAAGCATTTGCCAGTCACTATGCGGTTCCCAGGGCAGAACTGGAACCGGGTACCTACCGCAGTATTATGGGGAATACGGCGCTCTCCTGGGGCCTGATCTCTGCGGCCAAGTCGAGTGACAAGGAACTTTTTTATGGAAGTTATCCGATCACTCCAGCAAGTGATATTTTGCATGAATTGAGTCGGCATAAAAATTTCGGCGTCCGCACTTTTCAAGCTGAAGATGAAATCGCTGCCATCTGTTCGGCAATCGGCGCCTCCTTTGGTGGCAGGATGGCAGTGACTGGAACGAGCGGTCCAGGCGTTGCTTTAAAGGGTGAGGCGATGGGACTGGCGGTGATGACCGAATTGCCCTTGATTATCGTGAACGTACAGCGTGGTGGTCCGAGCACAGGTTTGCCCACCAAAACGGAGCAAGCGGACCTATTGCAAGCTATGTTTGGTCGCAATGGTGAGTGTCCGATGCCAATTATTGCCGCGCGCAGCCCTTCCGATTGCTTTGATGTGGCCCAGGAGGCTTGGAGAATTTCATCCAAGTACATGGTTCCGATTATATTGATGACCGATGGATATATCGCCAATGGTTCTGAGCCTTGGAAGATTCCAGATGTGGAAAATTTGATAAAAATCAACATCCAACACCCGGAAGGGGCTTCTAACGGGGATGCCTTTCTTCCGTACCTCCGCAATCAGCAGCTCTCCAGGCCGTGGGCGATTCCTGGGACTCCAGGGCTGATGCATCGCGTGGGAGGCTTAGAGAAGCAAGACGGTACGGGAAACGTCAGTTACGATCCAGCCAATCATCAACATATGGTCAATTTGCGCCGGCAAAAGGTAGAAAACATTGCAGAGGATATCCCGCTGCAGGAAGTCAGTGGCCCCGAAAAGGGAAAGGTTTTGGTCTTAAGCTGGGGTGGGACGTATGGGGCCTGTATAACGGCGGTGACGGCAGTTGCGGCAGAAGGTGGATCGGTAGCACATGCTCACCTGCGCTATTTGAATCCTTTTCCACGGAACTTAGGCGAGTTGCTCGGTCGTTATGAGAAGGTCTTAATCCCAGAACTCAACATGGGCCAGTTAAACTTATTGATTCGTGCACGCTTCCTGTTGGACACAGTCGCTTACAATAAAGTTCAGGGCAAGCCATTTTCTGTTCAGGAACTCACCGAAGAGATAAAAAGATTGCTGTAGATGAGACGTGGTAAATTGGACACAGTTCCAAACGCTTTAACATAACAATTCAAGAATTTATTTAGGTTTAGGGTTTCCTTATGAGTACCGACACATCTTTGCCCGTTTTGAAGGCAGCCGATTTTGCAAGTGATCAGGAGGTTCGCTGGTGCCCCGGTTGTGGGGATTACTCGATCCTTGCCCAAATGAAAAAGATTTTGCCCGCGATGGGAGTACCTCCCGAAAATACGGTTTTTGTCTCAGGCATCGGGTGTTCCAGCCGTTTTCCATATTACATGAATACCTATGGCATTCATTCCATTCACGGTCGGGCACCGGCAATGGCGACCGGATTAAAAACCGCAAGGCCTGATCTTTTCGTGTGGGTGATTACCGGTGACGGCGATGCCTTGAGTATTGGCGGCAATCATTTAATGCACGCAATCCGTCGCAATCTCGATATCAACATCGTCCTTTTTAACAATCAAATTTATGGGCTCACTAAGGGTCAGTACTCACCGACCTCTCCTCTAGGAAAGGTTACTAAGAGTACGCCCATGGGTGCTGTCGATAACCCGCTCCATCCACTTTCGATTGCGATTGGTTGCGAAGGTACATTTATCGCTCGGGCGATCGACATTCGTATCAAGCATTTAGGAATGGTTCTGTCCCGGGCCGCTGAGCACAAGGGAACTGCCTTTGTCGAGGTCTATCAAAACTGCAATGTTTTCAACGATGGTGCGTTTCAGTATGCGACGGATCGCGACACCAAAGCCGACACGGTTTTAGAGTTGGAACACGGGAAACCACTGATCTTTGGGAAAAATCGTGATAAAGGAATCCGGCTCAATGGTATGGAACCAGAAGTCGTTGAACTCGGGAAGGGGATTAGTGAAGACGATCTGTTATTCCACGATGAAAAAGCAACCGAGCCAAGTCTTGCCTATTTACTAAGCCGAATGCGTCAGCCCGAATTTCCTGAGCCGATTGGGGTTTTTCGAGCGGTCGATCATCCACGCTATGAAGAGCAAGTGAATCAACAGATTGTGGATGCGAAAGCACAAAAAGGAGAAGGAGACCTCGATGCCCTTTTCCGTACGGGCAATACTTGGAAAGTTTCTTAGCAGATCCGCGCAGAGAATATAAAATTCAGTTTTACACCGAGAGTGTTTGCCCGTCGGGCAACCTTCCGGCCCACTTATTCAGCATAGGGGAATGGCAGTATGGCCCTCATTTGTCCTGATTGTGGTGCAGAAAATATTGATGGCGTGGACACGTGTGAATCATGTGGGCAACCATTGACTATGTTCAACAAGCCCCAGCGCCCCCATTCGCCCGTTGGTGAGGGCATGCTCCGAGACCAAATTAAAGTACTTCAGCCAAAGCATCCAATTACCACAGCGCCGAACACACCTGTGGAGGATGTCCTGCAGATTATGCTGGAAAACAAAATTGGTTCGGTCCTAATCATCGAAGATGAAAAACTTGTGGGGATTTTCAGCGAATGCGATGTGGTGAACCGGATAGGCGTTGAATTCGACTCCCTCCGCAAACAGCCAATTAGTGATTTCATGACACCCTTGCCAGGCACGCTCGAAGCAGGAAATAAAATTATTTTTGCCGTGCATAAAATGGCAATTGGAGGCTATCGACATGTACCGATTGTCGAAGGAGATCGACCGGTAGGCGTGATTTCGATTCGAGATATTCTTCGTTATGCAGAAGAGCAGATTGGTGCGCCCGGTACCTAAACCGAAATTGCTTCCGATGCTTCCGCTACATCTGATCGCGGATTTTTTCAATCCGTTTCATTGCTGGCTTGCACTCAGATCGTCCGCGACATATTTTTTCCGCGGTATCTAGAAGTTTGCGCGCTTTTGTTTTTTGCCCCGTGGCATTGAAAACTTGGGCGATATCAATCATCAGATTCGCCTGGCGATTGGGATTATTTGCAAGTGTGTCGGCCAATTGGTGTGCCTCATCAAGAGTAGCCATTCCACTGGCACGATCCTTCAAAGCTCCCATCTGCTCCCCCGCAATTTGGATCAAAAGCTTGGCTTTCTTCCCCGCATCTTTCTCCGCTTCAGCCAATCCCAAAGCCGACTGGATGGTTGTCTTTGCGTCTTGGTCTTTACCAATTTTCGCATAGAATCGCGCAAGTTTTCCCAGTAAACGTACGCGCTCTACGGGATCTTCGATATTTTCAACACCTTTGGTCCCAGCATCTAAATGTTTTTTTGCAGACGTTTTTTTATCGATGTCGTTTTTTAACTCGGCTAAGTTCAATAGCGCTTCAGTTTTTTCAATCGGGTTATTGATTCTTTGTACTGATTTCTCTGCGTCTCGATAGGCATCTTTGCAGTTATCGTCATTCGTTCCTTCGGCCTGATACCACACTTTAGCCAACAGCGTGTAGGTAGCCGCTCGTTTTACAGCCTCCCTTTTTTTGATTTCCTCAGCAGCCTGAGTTGCGAGCAAAAGTGTGCTTCGTGCACCGCCACTGTCCGCCGCATCGAGATACCGCAAGGCAGCTTCAGTGAGTGCTTGACTCCGTTCTGCCGGATCAGATAGTTTTTTTGCACGCGCTAATTGCGCAGCGGGCGACAGTTGCTTTTTCGGGGGATTTTTATCTCCGCAACCAGCAACGAGTAGCGGTAGAATCAAAAACCAAAAGAGATAACGGTTACGGGTCTGCCACATGCTGTGCTTTGCCTCCTCAGAATGTTATTGAAAGCGGTGTTTCGTTAAAGGTGTGTCCCTGCCAATTGTTGTGCCTTCTGAAGAAATCTACAAGCTCCTCTCTTAGTATAGAAATATTTATTCCGACGACGAGAACCATCTAATATTGAAGCATTAAAATTCAAAGGCAATCTCTTTAAGGCGCAACTCGGTCTCGGCCATTAAGCGATCTTCTTGGGACGCATCTTTTGCTTCATAGGTCACAGAAAATCGCAGATAAGGCCCCGCATCATCCCAGGGGACCGTGCAAATTGATTGCTCAGTGATCAGATGCTGGCTGGCTGCCTCTGCAGACTCAAAGGCCCTACCCCCCGCGACTCCTTTGGGACTTGGTGCGTAGAGAAAATAAGTTCCTCCTGGCATGCTCGCAGGTATCCCGCAGCGGGTAAGCATTGCGACGAGTTTTTCCAATCGCCGACGATACTTGTCCGCTACGGCCTTTGGTATTGCATCGTTATCGAGCGCGGAGGCGGCAGCCTTCTGGATAGCAATAAATTGCCCGGAGTCCGTGTTGTCTTTGATATCTGCAAAGGCACTGATAATCCGCTCGTTACCACAGACCCAGCCCATTCGCCAACCGATCATGTCAAATCCCTTGGAAAGAGAATGGATTTCGACACCGACTTCCATGGCTCCATCGACGGAGAGAAAGCTCAGCGGTTCACTATCAAAACTCAGCATGATATGCGTCGCATCTTGAATGACCACGATTTGATGCTGCTGGCAAAAGCGAACCACCCGTTCGTAAAATTTCCGGGTGGCTGTTTTTCCAGTGGGACTGTTCGGATAGTTCAAAACAAGTAATTTTGCCGTCCGAAGGATATCAACCGGGATCGAATCAAGATCGGGAAGGAAGTTATTCTCCGCCAATAAAGGTAATGCGTAGATACACCCACCATAGTATTTTGTGTGTGTTGCGGCGACCGGATATCCGGGAACCGTCATGAGGGTGACATCACCTGGATTAATGAAGGCCGCCGGCAACATTGCCAAGGCGGGTTTTGAACCGATCGAATGGTTGATTTGAGCTTCGGGGTCGAGAGTAACTCCCAGACTCCGCGACATGAAACCGGCAGCTGCCTCTTTAAATTCAGCAATCCCATTATCCGCGTAGCCCCTATTTTCAGTGCGATTGATTTCGCAGGCCATGACTTCACGAACTGCGGCGTCTGCCATCGAGTCATTTTCACCGATGCCGAAATCTAAAAGCTCCCGCTCAGGATATTCTTGCAGTGCTTTGCGTTTTGCTCGTTTGATCTTTTCAAACTTGTAAATATCTGTTCCCTTGCCATACGCTGCGCCCCCGATACGTTCGGCAAATAATTGTTGAAAGTAAGGATCGGGCATAATCGTCTCGTTGTGTTTGATTCTATTTGGAAAGAAAAGGCATAGCCTAACCGAGAAATGGCAGGTAAAAAAGAGGTCGTCCCGTTCAAACAGGCGTTCTGGGGATTTCTCGCGACTGTTGTCACAGGGTTGCCGGGAAGATAATCAAAAGTAGCCTGTATGCTGAAGGCGGATGAACGAGAAATGGAATGCGAATATGGACACCTCTTCCCGCATTGTTTCGCTTTTGCCGAGCGCTACGGAAATGCTCTTCGCACTCGGCTTGGGAGATCAAGTGGTTGCCGTAAGTCATGCGTGTGACTATCCGAAAGAGGTTCAGCATAAACCACGCGCAACTTTTTCTCGAATCGATAGCTCCCAGTCAAGTGCCGCAATTGATGTGGCTGTGCATCATCAATTATCAACCGGGAAGCCCTTGTACGAAATAGATGTTCCCCTTTTATCGCAATTACAGTTTGATCTGATCATTACGCAATCGCAATGCGAAGTTTGCGCAGTGCAATACACCGATGTGGTTGCAGCAATCGATCAACTGGACAGAACAAAGCAGACTTCTATTCTCACACTCCACCCACATTCGCTCGAAGAGGTTTTTGAAGATTTGATTCGAATTGGTCAGATCTGCGGGATAAAACAATATGCGGAATCCAAGGTAAAGGATTATCGACGGCGAGTGGCCACAATTGTTAAAAGCCTTTACCATCTTCGCGAGGAGGATCGACCACGAACTGCGATGATCGAATGGATCGAGCCACTCATGCTGGCGGGCAACTGGATGCCGGAACTCCTCAGGCTTGCGGGAGGCCGCGGCCCAAGTCTTGATACTGTCGGAAAAAGTCTTGTCACGACGTGGAACGCACTCCGCGAATTCAATCCGCAGATCATGGTGCTTTGCCCCTGCGGTTTCGATTTACCGCGGACCTGTCATGAGGCGAGCGAACTGGAGCAGCGGCCGGATTTTTTGTCATTGCAAGCAGTCTGTGCTGGATCTGTGTATGCGGTCGATGGGAATGCCTACTTTAATCGCAGTGGTCCACGTTTGGTGGAGAGTCTTGAAATTCTTGCGCATCTTTTGCATCCGCAGCAAATCGGGCCACCCCTACTGCCAGCACCGACCGAAACAGCTTGGCGTAAAATCTACTGAAATTTCACAAAAATAATCTGCAAGTGACTCAGGATTTTACGGTCATCGACAGGCTGGGGGTCTGATACAATAAAGCTAAGGTAAACGTGTACCCTCCTGGGGCCTGCTGCATGCGTTTTTTATCGATGTTGACCTGGGTTCTTTTCCACGCGGGATTTCTCGCGCTGGGGATTTTTTGTGTTGATCTTTCCCCCGCACTGTGTGCCACACCGGAAGAAGAACGCGAAGCAGTTGATTTTGAGCACGAAGTCTGGCCCATTTTTGTTGAGCGATGTGTCCGCTGCCACGGACCGGAGGAGCAGCAGGGACAATTACGACTTGATTCCCGAAGGGCTGCCTTTCACGGAGGAGTTTCTGGCCCGCTCTTCGCCGATTCAGCCAAGGAGAGTCTCCTGCTTCACCGCCTGACAAGTGCGGATCCAGAAGAGCAGATGCCCCTTGAAGATACTCCGCTCACAAAGCAACAGATCAAAGCGATGACGCGTTGGATCGACGCAGGACACGTATGGCCAGAACACATCGGCTCCGATGCTTCACCTGCAAAAATCCATTGGGCATACAGCAAACCGATACTTCCCACGGTTCCCGAACCGTACCAGGCGGAGACGGCACCCAATCCAATTGATTGCTTTGTCCGTGAGCGACTGAGGCAAGAAAAGCTCGTCCCAAATCCGCCCGCTCTTCCAGCGACTTTATTGCGACGCGTGTACCTTGACCTGATCGGTTTACCGCCACCAATCGAAGAAGTTGAGTACTTCGTCCGCAATCCCTCCCATCAAGCCTATCAAGAAATTGTAGATCGGTTACTTTCCTCTTCACGGTTTGGTGAGAAGTGGGCGCGGTATTGGCTCGATCTGGCGCGGTATAGCGACTCAAATGGCTATCAAGCAGACCAACTTCGAGACCTTTGGTCCTACAGAGATTGGGTTGTATCTGCATTGAACGCGGATATGCCCTACGACCAATTTACGGTCGAACAGCTTGCAGGAGATTTGTTGCCAGAGGCAACAGACGCGCAAAAAATTGCCACCGGTTTTCACAGAACGCCAACGTGTAATATCGAAGCAGGGGTGGATCCAGAAGAGAATCGTACCAACCAAGTGATTGATCGGGTGAATACGACTGCGACCGTATGGTTGGGGACAACGCTCGAATGTGCCCAGTGTCACAATCACAAATATGATCCTTTTACACAAAAAGATTATTACCGCCTTTTCGCCTTTTTTAACAATACTCCCCTCGAAGTGGAAAACGCCCGTCAGGACGGCGTGCAATTCGATTTTTACGGTCCCCGCATGGAGCTATTGACCAATTCCAAGATGCGAGAAAAGTGGCATCAATATGACGCCGAGAGCGAGGTGGCCCGGGAAGCGCTCCTTCAAGTAAAGCAAGAAGCGCTGGTTCGATTTCCGGAGTGGAAACAAAAAATAGGGACCGGACACCTTCAACCGAGTGCAGACCTTACAGAGGCGAGTCTTAAAGAATTCAAACAATGGCTATCTGAGGATCCAGAGCAGCGAGATGCGGCAACCGAAGAAAAGATCAAAGAAGCTTTTTG
>CAUZBD010000013.1:0-13428 GCA_963577795.1 Planctomycetota bacterium
AGATGCGTTCCTCCGCCTGATTGAGCATTTCACGACTTGGTTGTGTTTCCTCGTAAGCATCGCGAACAATTTCTGTTCCGGTGTGAATCAGACCCCGAAGGACGGCCTTGTCGCGAACGAGGTTGGCATAATAGACCACATTGGCAGCCGTCGGTACGGATTGAGTGATCTCGGCCAGAAACCCAGCGCCGCCAATGTTTTCGTAGTCGCCCTGGCGTTTGAGTCGTTCGACCAAAAGGGTCATGTCGATCCGCTCACCCTTCTCATACATCTCTTTGATGTGCGTATAAAGCGTGCGATGGCCGCCGTCGTAGAAGTCATCAGGATGCAGAATCAACGAGACGTCGTCGCACACTTCCGGCAGAACGAGAATGCTGCCGAGCGTATTACGTTCAGCTTCCATACTGGTCGGAAGCTGTCGATCAAAGAGATGCGGTTGGTTTGCACCGAACTTGGAGCCCGGTTTTTTCGGTCCATCGATTGTTGACATCTACTTCATGGCCTCTGAGCGACCCATACGACCTGCAGACACAAGGTACTTTGCAGTGGAATGGCAGTGGAATGATGGTACACAAACGACTCTTGTGCCCAGTCGCCTTTGTACACCAGTTGTCGCCTTTCGGCGAGACCCGCACCGAAAGCCGCTGTTTTATGAGGCGTTTTCTGAGGCTGCGGTATCCTCATTCACCGTCGGCACAACCCAGACTTTCAGTGCGCTCTCGACTTCATGGCCCAGGTGGACTTTCACCGTGTAGAGGCCTAATTCCTTAAGCGGTCCTTCGAGTCGTATCTGATCGTCGCTGACCGTAAATTCGATCCGTTTGAGAGCCGACACAATCTCTGTCGCTCCGACGCTCCCGTAGAGATGCCCTTCGTCGTTGGCATTCGCTTCAATCGTAAGGCTCTGTTCTGAAAGATTTGCGGCCAGCGTGCGCAGCCCTGCCAAGCGTTGCTCTTCGATCGACTGCAATCGGGCACGATGCTTTTCCACCATCCGCTGGTGGTGGTCGCTTGCCAATGTGGCGAGACCCTGGGGAAGAAGATAATTTTTTGCAAACCCCGGCTTCACCTCGACCACCTCTCCTTGAGATCCGAGTCCAGCGATTGACTGGATCAGCAGGAGTTCAATTCCTCCGCGAGGACCATGCGGTAATCGCTGTTGTCGCGCCAAGTTTACTTTTCGAACTCTCTTTTTTTCTCGGACTCTGGCCATGATAAATTTTACGCTACAACGGGTTGAAGGATTGATGGTTTACACGCGGCGAAAGACGTCGCTCATTAGAAGGGAATGTCATCTGGTGGGGGTTCTGTGTCGACGTGCGGTGCATGTTCTGCCACGCTGGTCGCCGTTGTCGCCGAGGTCGCCGTTGTCGCCGAGGACGCTGGACCGCCTCCGCCTGCCGTACCGCTCCGACCCCCAAGCATTTGCATCTTTTCTCCAACCACGCGCAACTTGGAATGTTTCTCCCCATCTTTTTCCCAGCGATCGAGTTTAAGCCTTCCTTCAATCAATACGGAGGAACCTTTACTCAGATACTCGCTGGCGACTTCGGCCGTTCGGGCCCACAGCGTGATCTCGATAAACTGGGTTTCATCCACCCATTCCCCCGACTGATTTTTACGACGATCGTTGACCGCTAGACCAATTTCGGTGACCGCTGTCCCGCTGGAAATATAACGGAGTTCAGGATCCCTTGTCAGGTTCCCGACTAAAACGACGCGATTGTAACTTGCCATTGTCTTCTCCTCCGACGCAGGTTAGGTGAACAAATGTACCCCTACCTAGAATACCCCGGTCGGGCCTCCAGGGCAAGGCTACCGGTCACTCGGCTTCCACCGTTGCCACCGAAACGTCCGCCGTATTCCCCTGTTTTCCCTCGGTCCGGTGACTTGCTTTCTCTGCCGCACCGCCTGTACTTTGCCTGACGGTTTGCTGTGCGTGGCTGATCAGCGTATCGGCGATCCGCGGATCAATCCGGATGACCAGATGCCGCAGCAGATCGTCTTCACGATGAGCCTGCTGATTGAGATCTGTAATTTTTTCACCATCCATACGGAAATAGGTCAGCCAGTAGGTTCCCTTCCGTTGACCATTAATCGGGTACGCCAGTCGTCGCTCTTCCCAGAGTCGGCTTACTAAAACCGTTCCCTCCTGCTTTTCGATGAGCGCCTGTACTGAACCCGCTACCCCCTCTGGGTCCCGTCCATAACGGTTGGAATTCAGGATGAACAAACCTTCGTAAATATATTCGGACAAAACAATGATCCTCGCGTTTTTTTGTAATTCTGTGCTAGGTTAAGTTGTTCTTCTTCGGCAGTCCTCTGCCCTCACTCCCCGATTTTTTATGGAGCGGGGTCTCCATTAAATTGATTCATGCACGCGTCCATCCCCTCCAGCGTCCATACGGTTACTGCTTCACATGCTGCCGTAACCAATGTACTCACATCTTCGCGTTCTTCTTTCGCGAACTTGCCTAGGACGAATCCGGCGGGATCCCAGTTTTCGGGTACCGGTCCGATACCCATCCGCAACCGTGAAAACTGATCGTGTCCTAAACGACAAACAATATCGGCGAGCCCTTTTTGACCGCCGGAACTGCCACCCGGGCGAATCCTCAATTTCGTCAGTGGGAGGCTAAAGTCGTCGCATACGATGAGTAATTCGTCTTCGGAGAGCTTGTAGAAGTCTCGGGCCGCCAGTACGCTTTGCCCACTCCGGTTCATGAACGTGTGGGGTGCTAGTAAAAGCACCTGCTCACCACCGACCTCGGCCTCCACCAGTTCGCCGTGAAATTTCTCCTTGGGTTGTGTTTTACCGTATCTTTGTTTCAGTTCAGCCAGAACCATCCAGCCGATGTTATGTCTTGTTTCCGCGTATTTACGACCGGGGTTTCCTAGGCCTACCACGAGTTTCATCGAACAGTCTCAAGGACAGAAGTCATTTGTTTCGGGCGTCTCTTCAGGACTCCGCATCCCCCGCCTCTTCTTCTGCTGCCTTACGTCCAATCACCTCGGGCTCAGCACCATCACTACCGATTTGTTCCTCCTCCTCGTCCATGTCAGATAACGGTTCGTTGCACTGAACAAAAATGATATCTGGCCCACAGACCAGCTTGACCCCACTAGGCAATTCAATCTGCTCGGCAGAAATGGATTCACCCAGTTCAAGATGGTTGATATTGATTTCAATTTTTTCGGGAAGGGATGCCGCCGCACACTCGACGAGCGTATCGTGGATCGACTGATTTATGATGCCACCCTGTTTTGTGCCGGGCGATATTCCGCGCAACTCAATGCTCACCAAGACCTCAATTCGTTCATCCGCTTTGACCCGGATAAAATCGATATGCAGGATACGATTGCCCATCGGATCCCACTGAATATCGCTTATGAGTGCGCTCTGTTTGAGATCTCCAGCGAGTTCAACCAATGGACTCCCATGCTGTACCGAATGCGCTACGGCATTGCTGTCGACCGAAAGACTCACGTTTTCGGCACCGTGTCCATAGAGTACAGCCGGTGTACGGCCTGCGGCGCGGTCGCGGCGTGCATTGAGTGTTCCCCGCGTCTCGCGTTTTTTTACTTCGAGCGTGTCTGCCATCGGAAGGACCTATCGACCGGGATGTATCTAAATGTAATTGGGCAATTGTCTCATAAAGGGAGACAATTTCAAGGCCGAGCCCCGACTTGATTTGCGTGTTTTGTGCGTTGCGTGTGGCCATCCCCGCGGGGCATAACGTGGCCTACTAGAGGCGTTTTCTGCCCGCATTTCCCAACATGGGACAACAGGGGGGCGGAATCGTCAATCGAAAAGATGGCTCACCGACTCGTTGCGATGGATTCGCTTAATTCCCTCACCGAGCAGTGTCGACACGCTCAGTACCATAATTTTAGGCAGCAATTGTTCTTCACTGAGGGGAATCGTGTCGGTCAGCACCATGCTCGTGATGGGGGCCTCTTTGAGCCGTTCAATAGCCGGGCCACAGAGTACGCCGTGCGTGGCGGCCACGTGAATCTCCGCAGCGCCGTTCCGCTGTAGAATTTCTGCCGCCCCGCAAATCGATCCCGCGGTACTGACGATATCATCGAACATCAGCACAACCTTCCCCTCCACAGGTCCGCCGATAATGTTTTCTTGGCTGGTCTTCTCCGCGCTGCTTCGTCGTTTATCGACAATCGCCAACTGGCCACCGAGGCGTTTGACGTGCCCGAGGGCCCGTTTGATGCTTCCTTCATCGGGACTGACAATCACAATTTTATCGCCTGTGATTTGGTGGGAGAGGAAGTGTTCGTTGAGTACCGGTGCCGCATACAGGTGATCGACCGGAACATCGAAGAATCCTTGAATCTGAGCCGCGTGCAAATCCATCGTGAGTACGCGGTCGGCACCGGCACGGGTAATCAGATTCGCAACCAATTTGGCAGTGATCGGCACACGCCCTTCATCTTTGCGATCTTGGCGTGCATATCCGTAATAAGGCATGACGGCCGTCACACGTTCGGCACTGGCTCTTTTGCAACTTTCAATCATGATCAACAACTCCATCAGGTTGTTGTTGACCGGGGGGCCGGTGGGCTGAATGAGAAACACATCCCTGCCACGAATATCCTCTTCGATCTTGCAAGAGATTTCACCGTCTGGAAAATTGCCGAGCGTAATCTTGCCCCGCGGCAGACCGAGATAATGACAGATGCGATGCGAAAGTTCGGGATTGGCCCGACCGCTGAATATTTTAATGTCTTTCATGGGGCATTTGTCTGGAGGCGGTCCATTTCCGCTTCGACTACCGCGAGGTCTTCCATCGTATTGATGCTCAGCGACTCGCACGGCTTAAGAACGTCGAGAGCCATCACTTCTTTTCCCGCAGCAAGGAGCAGTCCCGGACAATCAGTAATATAGTATTCGCCCTGAGCATTTGTATTGTCGAGCGCATCGAGCGAAGCAAGCAAGTCCCCACAAGCAAAAACGTAACAGCTCAAATTGACTTCCTTGAGCTGTTGCTGCTCGGGGGTAGCGTCTTTCTGTTCGACAATCCCGACGAAACAGTTCTGCTCGTCTCGCACGACGCGTCCAAAACCGGCTGGATCGTCGCGGTAACCTGTTCCCAGGATACATGCTGGCTGCCGAGAATCAAACGCATCGAAAAGTGCAGCAATCGAGTCGGCTTGCATCAGCGGCGAGTCACCCGCCACAATCAGCACCGTTCCCTCGGTTTCACACAGTGCTTCGCGGCACATCATGACGGCATGGCCTGTACCGAGTTGCTCTGTCTGCTCAACAAAAACCATATCTTGTCGCCCAGCAAGCTGTTCCCGGACGAGATCGCCCCGGTGACCGATCACGACAATCTGTCTGGTCACGCCTGCCTGTTGGAGCGCATCGAGGACATACTCAATCATTGGCCGTCCGCAAACGGGGACGAGTACCTTGGGCAGATCGGACTGCATTCGGGTACCCTTTCCTGCCGCCATCACGACTGCGGTACGCTGTATCATGGGTTCCCTTTTTGCGGCTATTTTACTGGCTTTCGTGGCGGGGATCCGCGCGGCAAAGCGGTACTATGACCGATCTCACCCGAGCCGACTAGACACTCCGATCAGTGGTCGCAGGTTCGATGCCTACCGCTTTCCCGGCGCCGAATCATCTGCTAGGCTCAAAGATTCCCCAAGTTCCTCCCCCGGAACTGGGGTTTCTTTGTTTACGGGGCTGGGGATCGAGACTGTGCCGATGCAACAGGCAATCCAAAAAGCGGATGTCCTCATTGAGGCCTTGGGCTGGATTCGTGCGCTCCGCGACAAGGTTACCGTGATCAAACTCGGTGGAAGCGTGATGGAGGATGAGGTTGCGCTTGCACACCTGCTGCTCGACGTTGTCTTCATGGAAACGGTGGGCATGCGACCGGTGATTGTCCACGGTGGCGGAGCGGCGATTAGCAGGGCGATGGAGGAAACAGGGCTCGAACCCCAATTCGTCCAAGGTCGTCGGGTGACCGACAGCAATGCACTCGCCATTGTCGAACGGGTCCTGGCCGGTGAAGTGAACGAAAAAATTGCCGCCAAAATAGAAGAACTTGGTGGTCGCGCGATGCCACTGAGTTTCAAATCGAGTAACGTCCTCTTCGGCCGAGCGCTCCGTCTAACGGATGCGTCGGGGGAGCCGATCGATTTGGGCTATGTCGGCGAAGTGACCCGTGTGGATCGGACGGTGATCGAAAACCTCAGCTACGCCGGAACCGTGCCGGTGATTCCTTCGATGTGTCTCGGTAACGACGACGAAACGCAAAAATTCAACGTGAATGCCGATACAGCAGCGCGTGCGGTGGCTGAAGCACTTGGAGCGGAAAAACTGGTTTTTCTGAGCGATGTGAATGGTGTCTGCCGCGATAAGTCTGATCCGGTGTCGCTCATCAGCACGCTTTCCCCGCCTGAGGCCCGCGACCTGATCGAAAGTGGGGTCATCGATGCGGGTATGATTCCCAAGGTGCAGGCCTGTCTTGAAACGCTCGATGCGGGTGTCGCGAAGGCCCATATTATTGATGGACGGCTACGGCACTCTCTCCTGCTTGAGATCTACACCAATGAGGGTGTCGGTACCCAGATTTTGAGGCAAACGCCATGAGTATCGAACCATCGACAACCGATGCGATCCGCGATCAATTCGATCGATTTGTCATTCCCAACTATGGCCGGTTTCCAGTCGAGTTGGTGCGGGGTGAAGGCTCGCGGGTTTGGGACAGTGCAGGGCGACGCTATTTGGACCTCTTTCCAGGTTGGGGCTGCAACCTTCTGGGACACTGTCCTCCGCCGGTCGTGGCCGCCGTCAAGGCACAGGTCGATAAGTTGATCCACGTCCCCAACACTTGGTATACCGCCTTGCAGGGGCGGTGGGCCGAATTGCTCTCAACGCGATCGTTTGGGGGCCAAGCTTTTTTCTGCAATTCCGGTACCGAGGCCAACGAGGCGGCTCTCAAACTCGTGCGGCTCCACACACCGAGTGAGCGGTTCAAAATCATTACCTTCACCGGCGGCTTCCACGGTCGTACGCTCGGGGCTACCGCTGCAACGGCACAGGTTAAATACCACGAGGGAATCGGGCCGTTGATGGCTGGTTTCCGCTACGCCCCGTTCGGTGACCTCGAAGCGGTCCGCAAACTCGTCGACGAAGAGACCTGTGCGATCATGGTCGAACCGGTGCAGGGCGAAGGGGGTGTGAATCTGCCGCCGGCAGGTTTCCTGGAGGGTCTGCGGGCAATCTGCGATGAGCGGGATCTGCTGCTGGTCTTCGATGAGGTTCAGACCGGTTGCGGACGCACCGGCGAGTGGTTTGCCTACCAGCATTTTGGCGTGGTGCCCGATGTGATGACCCTCGCCAAATCACTTTGTGGCGGGATCGCGGGTGGCGCTCTGCTCACCAAGGCCGAGATCGCACCAAGCCTGCGTCCGGGAATGCATGCGGCAACATTCGGTGGCAACCCGATTGCTGCAGCAGCGGGCATCGCCACGCTGGAGATGATAGAGAAGCAGCAGTTGCTCGAGCGAGCGCGTGTGCTTTCGGACTATTTTCGTTCCCGGTTTGAGGAGTTGGCCGAGCAGTGTTCATTGATTGGCGAAGTTCGCATCCTTGGTTTGATGATTGGCCTTCAGGTCGATGCCGACGGGGCGGCAGTCGTTCAGCGTTGCCTGGAGGAAGGACTGCTGGTCAACTGCACGCAGGAACGGGTGATTCGCCTGCTACCGGCGATGACCCTCAGCGACAGTGAGGCCGAAGAGGGCTGCAATATTTTGTCCCAAGTTCTGAGCGAAGTTTCCTAAGAGTACTTTTTAAGCAGGTTCATTCCCCAGTTTACTGATACGACGAAAAACAATTTCATGCGACACTTGCTCACCCTTTTCGATGTCGAACCTGTGGAGTTGGAGGCGATTTTTACGATCACGCGCGACTTGAAGGAAAAGTATGTCGCAGGGCTTCGCGAACCGATCCTTCCGGGACGCGTGTTGGCGATGCTTTTTGAGCGGCCGTCGCTGAGGACCCGGGTCAGTTTTGAAGCAGCCATTCTTCAACTCGGTGGAGGCAGTTTGTTTCTTGGTGAAGATGTGGGCTTTGGCAGTCGAGAAAGTGTGGAGGATTGTGGACGCGTCCTCGGCCAGTATGTCGATGTGATTGTTTCGCGTACCCGCAAGCATCAAAGTCTGGTTGATTTTGCAGCGCAATGCGCATGCAGCGTGATCAACGGGCTTTCCGAAAGGGCCCATCCCTGCCAAGCGCTGGCTGACCTCTATACGATCAGCGAACATTTGGGTGGGCTCAAGAAGCCGCGTTTGGCCTGGATCGGCGATGGAAACAACGTTGCTCGCTCGTTGGCCGTAGGCTGCGCAAAAATGGGTTTTCCATTTATCGCAGCGTCACCCCCGGGATATCAGCTCGATGAGGCGTACCTTGAGCACGTTCGTCGAGAGGTTCCGGGGGCAGAGGTCGCACAGGTCGAAGATTCTTGCGAGGCCGTGCGTGAGGCGGAGGTCATTTACACCGATGTGTGGGCCAGCATGGGACAGGAAACAGAAAAGCAGGCGCGTGCCGAAACATTTTCTGCGTATCAAGTGAATGCCGAACTGATGCAGCAGGCCCCGGAGCGGGCCATTTTCATGCACTGCATGCCGGCGCACCGGGGCATGGAAGTGACGGCCGATGTGCTTGATGGCCCGCAGAGTGTGGTGCTCGAACAGGCCACCAACCGGATGCACGTGCAAAAAGGTTTGCTCGCCTGGTTGCTGGGCACGCAGGCCTAAAGTCGGGAGAAACCAACCTTCGGGAGAAACTTGTAATGCGACACGACGGGCGAAAAAAAGATACTTTACGTAAAATCACGATCAAGCGCAAATACACACGCACGAGTCCGGGGAGCGTGTTGATCGCTGCCGGCGGTACACGCGTTCTCTGCACAGCAAGTGTCGACGAGGACGTTCCGCCCTGGATGGCAGGGAAGGGCAAGGGCTGGGTGACAGCCGAATACAATATGCTGCCAGGGAGTACGAGCCCGCGCAAACGCCGCGATCGGGGTGGCAAGATCGACGGTCGCACGACCGAAATCCAGCGTCTGATCGGCCGCAGCCTGCGGGCAGTGGTCAATTTGGAAGCCCTCGGCGAGCGGATGATTACGCTCGACTGCGATGTGATCGAGGCGGACGGGGGAACCCGTACGGCGAGTATCACCGGTGCCTTTATCGCGCTGGTCGATGCGCTACGCGCAACCGGATTGCGCAAAGGGCCGTTGCCGCTGACAGGGAGTGTGGCGGCGGTGAGTGTGGGGATGGTCGACCGACGGGCGGTACTCGATTTGGACTACAAGGAAGATGTGGCCGCCGCGGTCGATATGAACGTGGTGATGACCGGCGACGGTCGTTTTGTAGAGGTGCAGGGCACCGGTGAAGAGGCGACCTTCAGCGAGAAGGAACTGGCCGATCTGCTCCGGTGTGCAAAAATCGGGATCAAGCAGTTGACCGCTTTACAACAGAAAGCACTCGGGGCAAGTTGGCCCTTTTGAGTTTTAGGGACCAAAAAAAACCGGGTAGGTTTCTCCGCTGGCCAGTCTTCCGGTAAGCAATCCCGCTTCCATCAGATGGTAATCGCCCCAGAGGCACGATTCGCCTTGCGGTACTGCTTTGCCTTCGGCTGTATGGTCCCATCCCCGTGGTCGGTGGTAGAGAGCGTGGAGCAAGAGCCCTTGATGATTCTCGCTGGTACTTAAATAGGGTTCTTCGAGCAGTCGATGGAGAATGGTCAGGCCCGCCGCGGTGTAGCGGTCGGCCTGCTTTTGATCGTCTCCCTGAAGATAGTGACCGAGTCGTAAAAAGCCTTGTGCGGCGATCGCCGCGGCCGAAGCGTCGACCGGTTCATGCGGATTGTCCACTTCGGCCGGTCGGTCGAGGTAGTCGCCTAAATGCACGAGGCCCGCCGCGCCAGAGTCCCAGTAGGGAATGCCATCGGTCGGCGTGTTGTCGATATAAAAATCAGCTGTCGCCATCGCCGCCCGTCGCATGAGCTGTTCATTTTCTTTGCGGCCGCCACATTCGACCAGTTCGGCATTGCTGCAGGTCGCGAGAAATTCGAGCTGTTCGGCGTAGCCGGTAAGAATCCAGGCTAGGCCACGGGTCCAGGTGGTGAAGGGCGAATAGCCTTGCTGTGTGCTAGGGCAGCGGAAGTGGCCATCGTTGACATTAAAGATTGCTTCGTGGGCCACGCGGCCCGCAACGTCGTAGATATCCCGGCCTTCTCCGTAGTAAACATTATAGCGGGCCGTCGTCCGGGCGTGCTCGAGCAAGCGGCCCAGCAATGAAATCGTTTCATCGTTTTCGTCCAGCACCCGGTGGCCGAGCCGGTGGGCCAGGGCGAGAGAACGGAGTGAGCGGATCGTATCGCAAAAGAGCGAGTGCGGTCCATTGAACGAATAGATGTAGCCATCGCCCTCGCTCGTCTCGCTCCAACGCATTGCCTGCACCGCGCCGGACACTTGGAGGGCCAGTTCGTAGAGTTGCAGTTCGCGCTCGTCGTGCGGAATGCGGTTTTCCAGCATCAAGCGGCGGAGGTTGCCGTAGGTACTCACGTTGTTGAAGCCGTGGTCGTGTACGCCGAAGTGGGTCAGGTGAGGTGCCATCCGCTGGAGCGTATTGCGGCGGCCCATTTCTAAAAAGGCGTCCTCACCGGTCGCGTCGAACTGCAGAATCTGACAGCCGAACTGAAAGCCTTGCGTCCACTCGGTCCAGCCTTGCGGTTGGTAGCGACCACCGGCGGTGAAGACCGGCGTGGCCCCATCGTGGTCGCTGGTCTCTTGCAGGCTGCGGATTTTTTTTCCCGCCAGTTCCCAGAGCCTAGTAAGTTTTTCGCTGAGTGACGCCGTGGTAATTTCGGGGCGGATATGGAGCATTTGGAAACCTACGCTGCGGTGTGGATCCGAGATTGGACATCTTAATTGGCCGAGACGCCTGCCGTAAGCGACCGACAGACGCTTGGAGTCTCCTTGTGGGTCATTTTGCAGTATACTTTGCCGCAAGCGGTCTTTGTTTTTGGACCGTCCGTTGGGCCGGTAGCTCAGTCGGTTAGAGCAAGCGACTCATAATCGCTGGGTCGGGGGTTCGAGTCCCTCCCGGCCTACGTTCCTATGGGCCCGGCAGGGTATCCCTGCCGGGCCTCTTTTTACACAGATCCGGGCTTCAAGCGACCATCCGGCGCTAGCAGAGATGGCTATCCACGATGGATTTTGAAGTCGTTCTTGTCGACACATGGCGGTTTCTGCTGCCCGGTAGCGGCGTTGTCGGGCAGGTGCGAATTATCCGCAAAGAATCCAGCGAGCAAGTGACGATATAGAACTTTGTATTGTGAAGCTGCCTGATGTGCGTAGCACTGCATGCACGAGTCAGTCGCCATTCACTTACCGCCAACGATGGGGGCAATGTGTCAAAACGTACCGGCTTGCTATTGAAGTTCGATTCCGACGCGCCAAAATCTGGTCCCAACAGTGCCGGAAAAATGCTGCTGCAGTACAGTCCCGGTCGCAGCGGTTCGACGCTGCTCTACCAGGTTCTTGACCAGCTTGGGATCAATGCCCATAAAACACACGAGTGCCACTATCTCGACGGTAAAGTGGTTATCTCCTACCGCCATCCATGCGATATATACTGCTCTTTTTTTCGGATAAGCAGAGACCTTAACGGAGACGACGATCTTCGTGCAATGATGCGGCAGACGATGAATCCGACCGTGTGGTGGATTATGTTACGTGGTGTGCGTTATGTACGAAAAGGGTTTTGGCGACTGCAAAAATATCTTGATTCCGATATGGATACATGCCTCCTTAGATACGAGCGCTTTAAAGACAATTATGGCTATCTTTTTGATCGCTTGGAATCTTTTTTACAATTTCCGATTGATCGTGCCACACGTGATCGTATCGAGAGTAAGACGTCGTTTGTCAAACATAAATCCGTATCATCTGCCTATAGCACTTTCAAAGAGTTTGATCAAAAAACGCTCCTGCATGGAAAACATCTCGGCAGCGGGGCAGCAGGCCAGTGGTATTATGTCTGCCCGTCATGGATGCGCCGATTTTTAATGCATGCGCTCGCTGCCGAAATCGATCTTTACCACAGACTTGCCGAAAGTCATGACGCGATCCCCGAGCAACGCTTGCTCTGGCACAAGGGTGAGAGTCAAGCGACTCCGTTGCGGGAGACTGCCTGATGTAGTGATTCTTCTCGATCTACTACAATCGGTTTCCTTCTGTTTGATTGCTTTTTTTTCACCGAGTGTCGTGCTGTCTGCCGGCGATGGGCCTGGCCATTGTATCCGACTGCCGAAGAAGGCAGTGTCCGTCTTGACCATCGACCCTGCTGCTACTCAAATGGCCGTCATGGGTTATTTCATGATGGACGTCACTTGAAATCCATCTGATGCCGCAAAGCATTTGGGCCGTGCTGACGCAATGCACACGTTCTCTACGAGCTTGATGTGGTTGCTTCAGTGCAGGTTTCTTGTCAGGGTGCCCGCCCCGTAAAAAACAACGTAGAAAAAAATAATGGAACACCACTCCCTTCTTGACGTGATCTGGCTTGCCCTCTGCGCCGCCTTAGTCTTTTTAATGCAAGCGGGGTTTATGTGTCTCGAATCGGGCCTTACGCGTTCCAAGAACAGTATCAATGTAGCTGCAAAAAACATTACCGATTTAGGTATCTCGGTGTTTCTGTTTTGGGCCTTCGGGTTTGCGTTGATGTTTGGTGAAAGCGCAGGTGGCTGGATAGGTAGCAGCTATTTTTTGACACCTGTTGGACAGGGTGCCGCATGGCTCGGGGCGTTTTTTCTTTTTCAAGCGATGTTCTGCGGAACGGCTACTACAATCTTTTCAGGCGCGGTCGCAGAGCGGATGCGTTTTTCTGGCTACGTTGTCGTTGCCATTTTTCTTTCGAGTTTTATTTACCCAATTTTCGGACACTGGGTCTGGGGAGGCAATTTGACGGGCACTCCAGGCTGGCTCGAAGAAAAGGGATTTATCGATTTCGCCGGCTCCACCGTGGTGCATTCAGTCGGCGGTTGGGTGGGGCTGGCGATGGTGTTCATTCTCGGGCCCCGCAAAGGTCGTTTTTCACGCAACGGCAAGCCGCAAAAAATCCAGGGACATAATCTGGTGATGGCGATTCTTGGCGTCTTGCTACTCTGGTTTGGCTGGTTTGGTTTTAATGGTGGCAGTACGTTGGCAATGAATGCGAGTGTGCCCGGAATTCTTGTAAATACGATGTTGGCTGCCGTGGCCGGACTTATTGCGTCGCTGATTGCGAGTTGGGTATTTCAAGGGCGACCAGAGGTCGAGAAAATTATGAATGGCGCACTGGCCGGTCTCGTGGCCGTCACTGCAGGTTGCCATGCCATCGATTCGACCG
>CAUZBD010000014.1:0-13336 GCA_963577795.1 Planctomycetota bacterium
TATTGAGCATGAATCTGCTCGGGGCGAGCGAGGTCCCATCGATACGTTGGCCCCACATTTTGCCATGATCGTTAAAGACCTCAATGCAATTGAGGCATGTATCAAACAACATCAGATTCCGTATAACCGACAAATCAATGCAGCCGGTTTCCAACAAATTTTTTTCCAAGATCCCGATGGCAATTGCCTGGAACTCGGTATTTATCCTGAGAATCAAGAAGACGATTCGTTCATTGATTGAATCCGTAAGTGGACAATACGTTGAGAATATTTCTCTAAGTCCTTTAATAAACGGTGTGATTATGTTTTATCGATCCGCAAAATGACTGAATCAACTCACCAGACTGCCGTCTTATCAGAAGCAGTTGCCAATCAAGGTTTTGTATGTTCTGAAAACCAGATTGAGCAACTTGATCACTACCGACGTGAACTTTGGGAGTGGAATAAAAAAATAAACTTAACGCGTCACCTGACGATCGAAAAATTTATTAACCGCGATTTACGAGATACTTTGATGCTCGAACGCTTTCTAGAGCCCGGGATGTGCGTTCTTGATGTGGGTACCGGGGGCGGCGTTCCTGGCATGATCCTCTCTATTCTTCGCCCAGACCTTACGCTTTCGTTATCGGAATCGGTCGCCAAGCGGGCAAAAGTTGTGCAGGCGATTGCGGAAGAAGTGGGTGCAGGTGCCCGCGTTATGCATGGGCGGGCAGAAAATATACTAGCCGAGGAATCTTTTGACGCACTCACCATACGAGCGGTGGCCAGATTGAGCAAAATCCTTACGTGGTTTAACCCACATTGGCATTCGATTGGCCAGATCCTGATGGTCAAAGGAACGGCCTGGATTGAGGAAAGGCTTGAATCGCGTCAAGCAGGGCTGCTCCGAGATTTGGAACTTCGCACGCTCGTCAGCTATTCCAATTCAGGTGCCGATGCTGCCCAAAGCGTAATTTTACGTGTACGTCAGCGTTGAATTTTTTGGGTCTTGGTGCCTGCCGATGGATTGAGCATTGGTAAAAATTACTTTATATTGCTGCTTTGCTAACCCGCTTGATCTTCGCCGATGACATCCTACAGCCTGACCCACCTCAAGCAACTTGAAGCGGAGAGTATTCATGTCATCCGTGAAGTCGTCGCCGAATTCGACAACCCGGTGATGCTCTATTCGATTGGCAAGGACTCTTCGGTGATGGTCCACTTGGCGCTGAAGGCCTTCTATCCCGCCAAGCCACCATTTTCTTTACTTCATATCGATACAACATGGAAGTTTCGAGAGATGATCGCGTTTCGCGAAAACTACGCGAAGAAAGAACTGGGTCTCGATGTTATTACATACACCAATGAAGAAGGCCGTAAGCATGGCATTCATCCACTCGATGATAGCGACAAGCACACGGAGTTGATGAAAACCGATGCTTTGAAACAAGCACTTAATAAATATCGCTTCAATGCGGCCTTTGGAGGGGCAAGGCGTGATGAAGAAAAGTCGCGAGCGAAAGAGAGGATTTTTTCGTTTCGCGATAAAAATCATCGTTGGGATCCAAAAAATCAACGACCGGAGCTTTGGAGTCTCTATAACGCGAAGGTGCGGCCCGGTGAGAGTATTCGTGTTTTCCCTCTGTCGAATTGGACAGAACTGGATGTATGGCAATACATTTATCTCGAGCAAATTCCGATCGTACCTTTATACCTCGCAGCAAAACGACCCGTGGTACAGCGGTTCGATGAAAAGGGAAATGAAGTCACGCTACTCGTCGACGATGAGCGAATGAAACTGGAACCGAATGAGGTGCCCGAGGAGAAAATGGTTCGGTTTCGTACCTTGGGCTGCTACCCGCTTTCCGGTGCAGTGGAATCAACAGCAACGACCTTACCAGAAATTATTCAGGAAATGCTTCTTTGTAAAACCAGTGAGCGCCAGGGTCGCATGATTGATCGGGACAAAGATGCTTCCATGGAAAAAAAGAAGAAGGAAGGCTATTTTTAGTCTCGTGCTATGTCACATCAGTCTGAGTTGATCGCTTCCGATATTGATGCCTATCTTGCGCAGCATGAACGCAAAGAGATTCTCCGCTTTTTGACATGTGGCAGTGTTGATGACGGAAAAAGCACACTGATCGGTCGGATGTTGATCGAGTCCAAGATGGTTTACGAGGACCAGTTGGCGGCACTTGAGCAGGACTCTCAGTCTCACGGTACCATCGGCGATCGCCTCGATCCAGCGTTGTTGACCGATGGTCTCGATGACGAACGCCAGCAGGGGATTACGATCGATGTCGCCTACCGATATTTTTCCACGGCCAAGCGCAAATTTATCATCGCAGATACACCCGGGCACGAACAATACACACGAAACATGGCGACTGGTGCGTCGACATGTGATTTAGCCATTATCCTAATCGATGCGCGAAAGGGAGTACTCACGCAAACAAAGCGACACAGTTTTATCACGTCGCTTTTGGGTGTGAAGCATATCGTGGTGGCAATCAATAAGATGGATCTGGTTAACTATTCCCAGGAAGTCTACGAGCAAATTCGCGAGGACTACATTCAGTTTGCCGCCCGGATGTCTTCGGATGATGTTCATTTCATCCCCATCTCCGCGCTCGATGGAGACAATGTTGTCGTGCGTAGCGAAAAAATGCCTTGGTATGATGGCAATACCTTGATGCACATGCTCGAAAATGTTTACATCGCCTCAGACAGCAACTTGCAGGATTTTCGTTTCCCCGTGCAGTACGTCAATCGGCCGCATCTTGATTTTCGAGGTTTTTGTGGAACAGTCGCCTCGGGAACCATTAAAAAGGGCGATGGAATTATGGTACTGCCTGCGCGGACGACGAGTCGCGTTGCATCCATCGTTACGTTTGATGGTGAAATAGAGGAAGCGTTTACGCCGCAGTCGGTCACGCTGATGCTCGAAGATGAGATCGATGCGAGTCGTGGCGATATGATCGTTCGAGTCGGCAATCAGCCTCGCGTTGCCCAGAGAATGGATGCGATGGTCGTTTGGATGGGCGAAGATCCAATGGTTCCGGGTACACGGTATCTTTTTAAGCAGACAACCAAAGTTGTACCGGGTGTTTTACAGTCTCTCCGCTATCGAGTTGATGTTAATACGTTGCATCGGGAACCCGCACCTGCTCTCGAGCTTAACGAAATTGGGCGATGTGAAATTCAGCTCGACGATAATATCATGTTCGATGCCTATAAACGGAATCGCAGCACGGGTTCGATGGTAATTATTGATCGCATTACGAATGTCACCGTGGGTGCGGTGATGATATTAGACGAAATGCAATCAAGTGACGCGCGGGATCATTGGGATGATGAGCCAGCGAGTACCAGTATGCATCAGGAGCCTAGCCAAGTGACCGACGAGGAACGAGAAGCAAGGTTTGGACAACGTGGTGCTACGGTCCTTATTACAGGACTCACCGGTTCTGGCAAGCGATTGGTAGCCCACGCACTTGAAAGACGGCTTTTCGACTCTGGGCGGGCGTGTACGCTGCTTGATGGTCCAAAAATGAGACTCGGAGTGAGTAAGGATCTTGGTTTCACGCCTGAAGGAAGAAGCGAAAATATGCGTCGCGCTGCCGAATGCGCGAGGTTATTGAATGAGGCAGGTCTGATTACAATTGCGAGCTTTCTTGCTCCGCGTAAGGAAGTTCGAGATAAGGCGCGCGATGTGGTGGGTTCGGATCGCTTTATCGAGGTTTTTCTCGATGTGCCATTGGAAGTATGTCGCGAGCGGGATACAAACGGCATGTATGCCTTGGCGGATTCTGGAGAAATTCAAGATTTTCCTGGCGTCACTTCTCCCTATGAAGAACCGGTAGCAGCCGATCTTACTTTAGCCCCGCATACAGACGCACTTGATGCGAGTGTCGAAAAGATCCTCGAATTGCTTAAGCAGCGGGGTTTTATCCGCTGAGTAGAGAATCCGACTCGCGTCACTCGAAGGTTTTTTTACCTGACCACTTGCAGATTAGCCTGCCTTGGCCTGTCCTTCACTCTGCTCGCCAGCGTTTCCTTCCGCTCGATAGAGTCGGATGGTGGCAGAGTTTGGCGTTCGTCGTTCGGGCATGAATCCATATTTACCACCAGCAAAGAATGGATAAAATTCTGCCGCCGGTCCCGAGGTGAATTCGCTTTTAAGTCGCTTGAGAATCTCATTCCAGCCTAAACCACTTCGATAGATCAATCGGTAGGCGCTTTTTAAACTCGCCATATCCTCCGTTTGATAGCCGGCTCGCTGAAGACCGACTCGGTTCAGGCCGACCACCCCACTGGTGTTTCCGTCGAGCATCACAAACGGAGGCACATCTTTGACTGCTCGAGAGTAACCCCCAACAGCGGCAAGGCGCCCAACTCGACGAAATTGTTGTACGGCTGCGCCTCCGGCAACATAAGCGCGATCGTCGACAGTAACGTGGCCGGCGAGCATCACATTGTTAATCAACACAGTATGATTTCCGACCAAGCAATCATGGCCGATATGAACGCCGACCATGATCAGATTGTGATCGCCGATGTGTGTTGACTGGTGCTCGTCCAATCCACGATGCACAGTTGTATTTTCGCGAAAGGTATTTGCTGAGCCGACCTTTAGATCCCCGGTTTTTTCGGGCAGGTGCGAATGTTGAGGTAAGCCTCCTAAGATTGCACCCTCATGCAATATGTTTCCAGGGCCCAGGTTTGTCCTTTCTTTGACAATTGCACGACTCGCCAGGTGACAGTCATCCCCGAGGACGACATTTTTCTCGACGATGCAAAATGGGCCGATGTGCACACCCTGTCCCAGCGTAGCTGTGCTATCAACGATGGCGGTGGGATGAATAGGCAAGATTCTGATCCACAGATCAATTTTGAGATTCCGCGATAAAGACTTTATCGACTCCAAGGTGCGCCTAAATCAGAAGAATGTGACGAAATTAAATATTTGCTCCTTTCCGTAACCAACACTTGAAGGCAAGCTGAAAAATGATTCCAATAGAGATCTTATTTATTTTCAGGTTGGTTTAACCTGATTTAGAATGCTTTCACTGATGGAGTCTGGCTATGGCAGATGTGCATGAATTATACGATCAAGCTGACCAATTGAAGGTGGAGGGCAAACTTGAGGAAGCGGTGGCCAAATATGGAGAAATACTGGCAGAGGATCCAAATTACGCGCTAGCACATGCAGCGTTAGCAGTCGTTTGTGGTCGTTTGGGTCAGCACGATTCGGCAATTGAGCACGCGCGTCGCGTGTGTGAAATTGCGCCAGAGGATCCCTTTAGCCACACGCAGTTGAGCGTGATTTATCAGCGGGCGTATGCGGGCACTAATAATCCACAATACATCCAGGACGCTGAAGATGCGATGGCACGGTCGCAGAGGTTACAGCAGGGGTAATCCCTAGCTTTTTGGCCGCCCATTTCTTCAGGGTGCAGTTGGGTGGTTTGACCGTATTTCTTCCCACGCTGTTACTAAAGCGAATCCAGCTTGTTGAATTTCATTAGCGGTCGTAAATCGACCTAAACTGATGCGAACGGTTCCTCGAGCGACAGGTTCCGTTACCCCCATAGACTGAAGCGTGGCTGAAATGGTGGTTAAGTGGCTATGACAAGCCGCTCCGGTCGATGCACATAGGTGTGGAATCCGCGTAAGCAGGTCAACGGCTTCCACATCGGGAAAAGAAGCACTCGTTGTATTGATAAGACGATCCGCCGATTTTGCATGAATCATGATGTGACCCTGTGTTTCCCGTTCCAAAAGCTTTTCAAGTTGGTCGCGAAGTCCGCGGATCCGCGAAGCATCCTGCTCGACCCTTTCTTTGGCTATCTGAGCGGCCGCACCAAGGGCTACGATTTGAGCCACATTCTCGGTGCCAGGACTAAGACCACCTTCCTGACCGCCGCCGTAGACCAGTGGGCTTAGGGCAACGCCTTCTTTCACATACAAACTACCAATTCCTTTGGGTGCGTAAAATTTGTGCCCCGCAACCGTCAAGAGGTCCACTCCGAGTTTCTGGCAAGAGACAGGCAATTTCCCTACGGACTGAGCGGCATCGACGTGCAGCAAGATTCCGGAAGATTTGCAAATTTCCGATATTGCCTCGATCGGCTGTATGGTGCCGATTTCATTGTTAGCGTGCATCACGCTGACTAATTTTGTATTTGGGCGAATCGCGGCGGCAACTTCTTTCGGATTGATTGTCCCATCCGAATCACAACCGAGTACCGTCAGTTTGCATCCTTGTCGCTCAAGGGCACGCAGCGGTTCAAGCGTTGCTGGATGCTCGATTGCGGAGGTAACGATATGAGATGAAAAAGGTGACTCGGTTGCCAAAATTGCCCCACCAATGGCCAGATTGCTGCTCTCGGTACCGCCCGAGGTAAAAATCAGTTCGTTGCTGGTGCAATCAAGCAACTGCGACAACTGTCTCCTAGCAAGCGTCACCGCTTCAGCTGCCTCTCGACCGAGAGCATGATGGCTTGAAGGATTGCCATACCGCTCGGTTAGAAAAGGTATCATTGCGTCACGTACGCCAGGATCAACTGGCGTGGTTGCATTGTGATCCAGGTAAATGAGCATAGGGTTGGCTAACATGGAAGCAGTCGCCTTGGGCAACGATTCTAACTTAGCGGAGATGATCGATTGAGAACGTCTACCAGTTGTCTCAACCTACCTAAACTGCGACGATTAAAGTGAAAGATTAGTCGCGGCATTTCTTTGAGTTCCGGCTCATCTTTTTCTTCATCGAGCGGGTCGCAGACATCGAATTTTCCACTCGAAAGAATATCGTCGAAATCCGTATTGATCCTATCAAGCTGCTCATCCGAGATCCGCGTTTTGAGACGAAAAATCAAAAAATCGTTGACGTATCGCATGCTATGGAAGATGCGATAAAAATTTAAAATTTCCTCTATAGCACAGTCTACGCTATCGGTGAGTTTATAGAGCGATAAATCATCGGGCGAAATCATGCCTTCTTTGAGCAGCCGGTTGCGGACAAAAGTGTCCCAATCCGTCCAGAAATCCGCACCGGGAGCATCGAGGAAAACAACGGGGACAAGGTCACGCTTTCCTGTTTGTAGGAGTGTTAGAACCTCGAGCCCTTCATCGAGCGTACCAAACCCACCGGGGAGTAGACAAACGGCGTCACATTCTTTCACAAACATTAATTTGCGCGTGAAAAAATATTTCATATGAACAAGTTTGTGGTCACCTCGAATGATGGGATTGGAGTCTTGCTCAAAAGGAAGCATAATGTTGAGCCCCATCGACTGCTTACGTCCAGCTCCGCGATGCCCTGCTTCCATGATTCCGCTCGCGGCTCCGGTGAGGACAAACCACGATTGCTCTGCCATGCGTCGCCCAAACTCAATCGCTTGGAGGTAGGCTGCATTTTCAGGAGGGGTTCGGGCAGAGCCGAAGACGGCGACGATACGTTCCTGGCGATAAGGCGCAAAAACCTTAAAAGCGTATCGTAGTTCTCGCAGGGTGCGACTAACAATTTTTACATCGCCACGACTAGTATTATCACGTTGTAGTTTTTCCGTCGATTCCTTAATTTTATCAATGAGATCGTGGGTATGTTTCACCATCTTCTTTTTTTGATTTGCCAACGTCACGTTTCCTTGAGTAACTTTCCATATCGTTTGCTGCAACCTAACCCACCGGCTTCCGCAAGAACACCGCCAGTCATGCGAGTGATCGACCCGCACCAAGCAATATTCCCAGCCGTTGTTGTTTCTAAAGCATTGTACGTTGCCAGGCAAAAAAAACCCGAGACCCGTAAGGGCCCGGGAATGATGTTTTTTTGGCGACAAGCTTAGGCAGAAGGTCGACGGAAATGTTGGTAAGCCAGAATGACTTCATATAAGTCAGTCGAGATCGTTACTTCGTCGTCGGAGAAGTCCTGGAGCCAACTGCGATTGCTTTGGACTGCTTCAGCCAAAAGCGGAAAGATCTGTCCTAGCGGCACAGAGATGGAGTCTACGGTGCTAGTATTGATGTCTACAGTTTCTGTTTGCGGTCCGTGATAGACCTTGAGGTGATTCGTTATCATCGCGAGCATCCTTGCTTCGTCGAACTGCCTCCCTGCAATCGTGTTGTTTGTTATCGTCAAGTTCGGTCTGGAACGTTCGGTGAAAATAGTCCGAATATCCAGTTTTTATTGCCAGCATCGCCGTCATATTTTACAAATTCACCATTTCATCAGAAGCATCATAAAGTTTCTGACAAGACCGTGCTTGGCTTTGGAGAGCCAATCGAAACGTCGTCCATGGTAACTTCTGAGCTTGTATATTTATATCGAATAAAAAACGAGAAAGCGTCTCAACAACAGAGCGAGAAAGCATCTCAATAACCGAGTGTGCGAAACCCTGGTGCAGACGTTTGGTGTATCCAGTGCTGCAATTTCAATTCGATACGATAAGGGCGACTGGTCAACGATAGCGGGTGTGTTAAACTAACCACAAAGCGATAGTTGATAGCATGAAGAAGAAAAGACACACAGTACGTTTACTGGAGGCAGAGTACGATGTTGAATTCCCAGATCGAAATAGCTCTTAATAAACAGATTAATCTCGAATTTTCCGCCTCCTATATTTATTTGGGGATGGCTCTCTATATGGATGCAGAGCACCTCTCTGGATTTGCCTCGTGGATGGTTGCTCAAAGCGACGAAGAACGGACGCATGCTCGCCGACTTTTGCGTTACATGCTTGATAGAAATGGAAATGTCGATCTTGCTGCTATTCCCAAGCCAAAGGTTGAATACAGCTCGGTCAGGCAGGTCTTTGAGGCATCTTTAGAGCAGGAAAAAAACAACACGCGGTCAATCAATGAACTCTATGCATTGGCCGGCGAAGTAGACGATTATGCGACTCAGGCGCACTTGCAGTGGTTTTTGGATGAACAGGTCGAAGAAGAAAAATCGATCTCCGATATTCTGGGACGATTGGAACTGGCAGGTGATGATAAAACGGCAATTTTGATTTTGGATCAGGCATTGGTAGGACGTGCGGGTCACTCTCCCGATGCTATTTCAATCGTGGAAAAATAGTCCGTATGGATGACTTTGACCTGCAGCTTGAAAAGGCCGTTGCTCGAGGCCAACGGGAGCGGAAGCTAAAGACCTCACGTGCTTTTGATAAAGCAATGACCGAAGAGGACTTTCGCCATCTCCACAATGAATATCGCCTCGAATTGTCAGAATACGTTGAGCAATGCCTTTCCCGTTTGCCCAGATATCTCCCAGGTTTTGTCTGTCAGGCAGTCGTAGATGATCGAGGTTGGGGATCAAGTTGTAGCCGAGACGATGTGGGTCTCGAGAGCGGCAACACGCGGACGAATTTTTTCAGTCGTTTGGAGATTGTTGTCCGTCCGTTTGGCGCACATCACGTGTTGGATATTGCGGCCAAGGGAACGGTAAGAAACAAAGAGATCTATAATCGCCACCACTACCGCCCGCTAGCCGAGGTGGATTTAGAAGACTTCAAAAGCTTTGTCGATCTTTGGGTGCCCCAGTATGCGGAAAAGTTTGCCGCTAGCTAGCTATGCTAGAAGTCCGCTTGCAAACTCTGGGGGCTGAAATAAGCCGCTTTTCATGCCGATTTTTGTCTAAAGAATATTTTTCTCGTTTGTCGGAATCCGGCTTGACGGCGGTAGTAGATTGCCATATTCTCCCGCCGCGTTTGACGGAAGGAAGTTTGTTGATATCTTCCGCCGTCGACTGTAAGGCAAACCACTGATCGTAGGATCTCAATAAGAAATAGAATTTGCATGAAATAAATCAGCGGTCCGCAAACATATTTGGCTGCGGAGTCCTTTGAGCAGGATCCAATCGCTCCCGGAACTTGGTGCAACATGAGTCCTTAGCCCCCCTGGGACCCGAACGCCAATTCCGGGGGCTTTTTTATGTATGGCAGAGTTACTTTTCTGCCGCCAGTGCTCTCCAAAGAGACAGATCAATTTCTGCGCCTGTTGATTCAGACGGTCTAACCCAGTGCGGGAGCGGTGAAGTGGGTGACCCCTTCTCCCTTGGCAATAACGGTGATTCCACTCTCAGTTACGGTAAATCCACGGGAGCGGTCGTGTTCCAAGTCGTATCCAATCACCGTTTCGGGTGGAATAACGACACCCTTATCTATAATCGCCCGGCGTATTTTGCTGTGGCGACCAATATCGATACTTTCAAACAGGATCGAATCGTGCACGTCTGCGTAGCTATTGATTCGGGTATCGGGTCCCACAATCGATCTTTCAACGCGTCCTCCGGAAAGAATCGCACCCGCACAGACGATACTGTCATGAGCTTGTCCGCGTCTGCCTTCCTCACCAGTTTCAGAAAAAATAAACTTGGGTGGTGGAAGATTGGGCTGGTAGGTCCGAATGGGCCATTGGTCGTCGTACATGTTTAATAAAGGATCCACGGCAATAAGATCCATATTTGCATCGTAATAGGCGTCTAAAGTTCCAACGTCTCGCCAGTAGGAACTAACTTTCTTGTTTTCATCGAGGAATGGAAATGCGAAAACGCGATGGGAATCAATGATGGCAGGTATAATATTGCGACCAAAATCATGTGCGCTATCGCTTTTCGTTGCGTCATGGCAAAGTTGCTCAAAGAGGAACCGGGCGGAAAAAATATAGATGCCCATCGACGCAAGAGCATGGTCAGCATCTCCCGGTAGGGGTCGGGGTTCATCAGGTTTTTCTTCAAAGCCACAAATCCGTTTGGATTCATCAACTTCCATGACCCCAAACTGACGGGCATCCTCACGTTCCACCTGGAGGGCACCAATTGTCAGGTCGGCATTCTTTTCACGATGAAAGGCGAGCATTTTTTCGTAGTTCATTTTATAAATATGATCACCGGCAAGAATGACGACAAAATCTGGCCGAAATTTTTCGATGGCATAGATATTCTGATAAACAGCATCTGCAGTCCCACGATACCACTGTTCATCAATCCGCTGTTGTGGTGGAACAATATAAATCGCCTCACCTAACTGGTTGACAAACAAACTACGCCACCCTTGGTTGATGTGGCGATCCAGACTGAAGGCTTTATACTGGGTCAGAACAAGAATGTTTCTAATGCCACTATTGAGCGTGTTCGAAAGCGCAAAATCAATAATTCGATAGGCACCGCCAAAGGGGACCGCCGGTTTGGCTCGATCTCGTGTGAGCGGGTCGAGGCGGGAGCCTTTGCCTCCTGCAAGAATGACTGCCAGAATGTTCTCCATGAACGTATCTCAGTTAGGCTTGAAGTTGGAACGAATAACCCGAGGCGGACAATCAGTTTCACTAGGTTTATTTTATGGACCGCTCAAATTGGATTGTAGCCCAAGCGGCTTGATCCCATCGAGGAAGTTTTACTGTCGATGATAAAAAGTATCAGTCTTAAGGATGAGGTTGAATGTTTACACAGCCTACTTTGCCAGTCATGGCTTTGGGGTATTTATATAGGATAGGGGATAGTGTTTGAGAGTTTGTTGGTAGAGTTTGGTCTGCGCTAGAATGGTTGTCTTTGGATCGTATTTGTTTTTCACCGCAGTTTGACCCGTGGTGCCGATTCTTTTTGAGTACTCTGGATTTTCCAATAAATGCTGAGTCCAACTAGCCAAAGCTGCGCGATCGCCAATCGGCACAAGAATCCCAGTTTTTTCATGCTGGATGAATTCCTGGTGTACAAGCGATTCGTCCGCAATGACTGGAATGGCCCTACGCATTGCTTCGATCAATTGATTGCCCGCTGTATATGAATAACCGCTTATCTTCCAAAACAGGTCGAGATGTTCCATGAGTTGGTCAATAAGATGGTGATCATCTAAAAAATGAATTCGGTCTTGAAGGTGTACGCGATTCCGAAATCGCTCTAGTGCTTTTCGTTGAGGACCTTTCCCGCAGATAAATACCTGTACATTGTTACCAGCCACTTTGAGCAGTTCGGTAGCCCAGATGACATCGCGTAATCGATTTCCAACTTGCATTGGATCGCTGATCGCAATGAGTTGACTATTTTCTGGAATCTGCAACTTCTGTAAGAGATCTTCCCGATCGATAGTTGTATTGGGCGTCATAGCAATAGCGGGGGGGATCACAACCAGCTTCTCGTTTGCAAAGTGCATTAGCGTATGATTGACATCACACAATCGTCGACTGGGAATAATTATTTTTGTAATGTGTTTTTTTAACAAACGGTCGACAAAGATTTTCCCTTTGCTTTTTTGATCTGTCGCATCCGATACACTGCAAAAAATTGTTTTGACACCCGCGATGCGGCCAGCAAGCGGCCCGTAAACATTAGCCGTTGAATCCCACGAATGTAGGAGATCCGGCTTCCATTGTCTGATGAGCCGAACGAGTGGCCAAAGAACCCAGAAGTCAGGTTTGTGACCATAACCAACCGCATGTACAGGAAGCGACGTTTTTTTTAAAAGCAACTCGCCGCTTCGATTTCTAGAAAGAAGGCAGAACTGGACGTCAAATTCTTGGGGAGGTAATTGAGCAGCCAGCAGTGCGCATTGCCGCCAACCACCTTCATAATCACAGGAGGAAAGAATTTCTAGAATCCGCTTGCGGGCCATGGACTTGCGGGAGGGTGTGTTCTTTCAGTGAATGCCTCGATGGGGCAAATGCATCGGAACCCGGATTGACCGGCAGTTTGCATCGTTTTACCCCCCGTTGGCACATATCTTAAGTGTCGCTTGCGTAAATATTGCCACATTCGAGCGACTTTAGAGGCCAATGTACAATCCACAACTTAAGTGTAAACCCCTTTACGGTGTCTTTGCAGGGTGCCTCGCTCGCGGAGAGTATTCTCGAAGTTTATTGCGGCAAATTCTTTTGACACCTACTGATTGTCCTGATTCTTGGCTTTAAAATACAATCTATCGAAATCACACAAACGTACGGGGTCGATAAGATTGTATGGGAAACTGGCAAAATCAGGATGTGGATGGGCACGGATGCGATGTTTTTCAGCCCGAGCGGCCGAGTCAATATGGTTACACCATCATCTATCTCCATGACATCTGTCTCCAAGGATTGACCGGTCGCGAAAGTTTCGAGAATGCTTTTGAGGAACACGGTCTGAGAGTGATTGTTCCACATACAAGTCGTAGTTGGTGGAGTGATAAAATATGTGTGGAATTCGACCATAATCGCACCGCCGAGAGCTATCTCTTGAAATCTCTAGTTCCCTGGCTTGCAGCGCATTGGGAAGCAATCCCCCCGAAAATTGCTCTTCTAGGAATTGGAATGGGGGGACAAGGTGGTCTGAGATTCAGTTTTAAATATCCGGATATATTTCCTATCGTCGCGGCAATCACACCTG
>CAUZBD010000015.1:0-13296 GCA_963577795.1 Planctomycetota bacterium
GGACGGAAGTCTCCCGCAACCCTCAAACCAGATTCTTTTAAATACTGCTCCACCCGACGACCGTAGACTTCCGATTTTTCGCTCACCGTACAAACGCGAACCTGTTCGGGTGCAAGCCAGAGGGGGAAAGCTCCAGCAAAATGCTCAATCAGGACACCCACAAAACGCTCCATCGATCCGAAAGGTGCTCGATGAATCATGACCGGTCGATGGAGGGCGTTATCCGATCCCACATAAGTTAGGTCAAACCGCTCCGGAAGTTGGTAATCGACTTGTACGGTACCCAGTTGCCATTCTCGACCGATCACATCACGTACCACAAAGTCAATCTTCGGTCCATAAAATGCGGCCTCACCCGGTTCTTCACTAAAAGGGACGCCCAACTGCTCTACAGCGAGCAGACATGCGGCCTCTGCTTTGCTCCATTGCTCCAGGTCTCCAACGTACTTGCTTCTGTCTTGGTCGCGCAAACCAACTCGAACTCGATAGTCGTCCATACCTAGCGTACCGAACACAATTTTTACGAGTTCAATACAACCAGCAATTTCCGCTTTCAACTGATCCTCGGTCACAAAAAGGTGTGCGTCATCTTGCGTGAAACCACGCACCCGCGTCAGACCACCTATTTCACCCGATTGCTCCCAGCGATAGACTGTGCCAAATTCCGCAAGCCGCACGGGCAGATCCCGATAACTGTGTTTCTCGCTGGCATAGATTCGTATGTGATGCGGGCAATTCATTGGCTTGAGCATGTAGCCATCGATGCCGCCGGCTTTCATCTGACTGGCCAGATCGGCACAAGAACAATTTTCGTCCGCCAATCGACGAATTTGGTCTGGGTCGATCATCGGCGGAAATTGAGACTCTGCATAATACGGGTAATGGCCCGAAGTTTTGTAAAGTTCTAAGCGACCGATGTGGGGTGTGAAAACCTGACAATACCCCTGACGCTGAAGGTGTCCCAGAATAAAATCCTGCAATTCCTGCCGAATGATTGCGCCCTTCGGTTTCCACAAAACGAGACCTTGCCCAACCTTTTCATCGATTTCGAACAATCCCAACTGGCGACCGAGGACGCGATGATCCCGGCGACGCGCTTCTTCAAGTCTTTCAAGGTAAGCTTCTAGATCTGATCGTTCCCAGAAAGCCGTGGCATAAAGCCGTTGCAACTGCTGCCGTTGGTGGTCACCTTTCCAATAGGCACCTGCAATCGACAAAAGCTTGAAAGCCCGACCGATCACCTTCGCTGAACGGATATGGGGTCCCCGACAAAGATCGAGAAATTCTCCCTGGCGATAAAAAGAAAGTGTCTCCTCTGCAGAGAGTCCACTTTGAATATGTTCCACCTTGAGCGGCTGCTGCATATCCTGGCAAATCTGCAATGCTTCGTCGCGCGACTCCTCGAGACGTTCGAAGGGTTCGTCGATCGCAATAATCCTTGCCATTTCCTCTTCAATAGCCGCAAAATCCTCCTCGCGGAGTACATGGTCCATTTCGAAGTCATAGTAGAAGCCATCGGCAATGGTGGGGCCGAACGCAAGTTGTACTCCATCAAACAGGCGCATCACTGCGCGGGCCATCACATGGGCCGTACTATGCCGCATGACATCGAGCGATTCTGGATCCTTTTTAGTTAGCAGACGGAGTGCCACCTCCCCTTCTGCCGGTAGCATCGTCGGCAAACCAACGACCTTGCCCTCCAATTCGGCGGCTACGGCCGCTTTGGCCAATCCGGGGCCAATGTCACTCGCCACGTCTGCGCAGCACACAGGACTGGAATACTGGCGAGCAGTCCCGTCAGGAAGGATTACCTTGAGCATACGCTCCTCAACACGTCATCTCCCTCGACCGCTTTAAAGCGGTCGGTGCTAGCAGGACCTGGAAAGCGAGCACAGAAATATCGCCCATCCCGGTCATTGGTATCGCCCCTACTCTTATACTCTTAATATTTCCGGCCAAGTATAGAGTTGGAGCCTACGAGAACTCAAGGCAATCACGGCGAGTTGGTAAATACGGTTCTCTTTTCCGGAAATGCCGGGAATTCCATCCCTGGGGGTAATTATTACCCACTTTCTCATGCTGGCATACAAGCGTTACAATCGGAAGCGGGGTGTCGCGGACGATAATGAGCAAAGGCTGAAATGGTAGGTTTTGTGGCTTTGGCTGGGTATGCTGCAACCTACAGAATTAGCCCGGGGACTCCTGCCGCGGCAAGTCCCCTTTTTTTTTTGGGCGATTAGCTCAGTTGGTTTAGAGCACTAGCTCGACAAGCTAGGGGTCACAGGTTCGAGCCCTGTATCGCCCACTCCGTATCTCCGCCCACGTTTACTGAACCGATGCGTTGACTCGCGGGGATGAACGCTACTTTTGCCGGCGACGCTGAGTCAGGAGGATGAGGCTCAAAAATCCCACGATTCCAAACACTCCTGCGTTTGGTTCGGGGACAACGTTCGGAACTGCATCCAGGCCAACGGCGAGCGTACCGCTCCAGGAAATAGACTGGCCTGTTTGGGTCATGGCAAAGTGCAATGTAGCGGCCGTATCGTCCACCAGGGCGTTGTCAAAGAGACCGGTGAGTTCTGCTGTTACGAAGTCGGGGCTACGCGCAACGACCTCACTCGACGTGGTCATAAATGTGCCAAAGCTCTCATTCCCGATTGAGAGACCACTCAAGTCGCTAAAATCAATCAACCAGTCTTCTAGCGTGAGTATCATGAAGTAGGGCACGGAGTCGAAATCTCCCGTCCCCGGATTGGCAAACACCTGCGTCAGGTAGAATTGATCTGTATTGAGCAAATCGACACCTGGGGCGACCGTCAAACCAGTCGAGCCAAGCGGATCGGATCCGTAAAAGTCAACGGCCAAACCCTGGCCGGAGAAGAAAGAAAAAATGAGCACTAGGTAGAAAAAGATCGCGACCCTTCGGCCAGAGCCTCCGTTGTTTCTAGGTCTCCACTCGCAAAACGAATTTTGACTTTTTCTACGCAGTTGTAGTGCTGATCTGCTCTGCATATTCCTGTACCCGCAAGATGAGGATGCGTGAGACGGTTATTCACACGCGTCAGCGGGACTCCTATTGAAGCCTGTAAATAAAGATTGCCTTTCGCTAATTATTCCGGACACTCAACTTTTCCTTCCCGTGAAAGGACACTCCAAAACCTCTACGACATCCCTCCTTCAAATCGCAACTCACATGCCAAAACGGCATCCGCCACTCAACCGGCGGCATCCACGGGAAAACACATCGACAAACGCAACAAATTGGTCAAAAATAAGGGGCCGAACGATCAAGGCGGCACGTCGCTGGTCCAACCAAAAAGCATCTGTTTCACCTCAGATGTTGCCTAAAAGCATCATCGATAAAGAAAAACAGCATCTTTTCGATAGGGGACTTCCGGTTTTCGCTCCGCTCGACTCACCTCCCTCTGGTGACATTCTTTTTCCTGCTTGAACTCTCCACATAGCCCGTACGGCACGCGCTTTTTATTGGTCCATAAGCAACGCATCGTCGATCTGACGCAAAACGGCCGCCGCGATATCACCACTACGATCGCTGCTCGATCCGTGCCATCGATCTACGTTTTCAACTTCGGGCATCACTTCTAAAATATCTGTTTTTAAATTCGCAATCAGATTGGCTGTCCGATCTGATTGCGGTTGATCTAAAATAGTTACAATCGTTTTCATCATGCGAAGCAGACGAGCGCGAAGTTGGACAGGCGCCGAAAGACCATCGCCAGCCTCAACCAGTAACTCAGCGGCAGGAACACCGAGTGCACGCTGCCATCGATAGAGGGTACTCAGCCTTAAGTCAAAGTTCGGATCCTCTTGCATCTGCACTTCACTGGCCGTGACGTTCATTCTCCGAGATACTGAGCGAACCGAAATATCTTGCTGAGTCCTGATCTCCTGTAATCGATGGAGTGGTTGTGTCTGGTCTCTCACCGCAACAGATGCACCGTTCTCTGCCAGACGCCTGCCATTCTCTGTGCCAGTACTCGTACGATTACCTAAATTTTTCTGGGCCTGAGCCATTGCGCACCTCCCTCGCTGCTTCGAAATTTCTATCCCTCAAAATCACACGGGGCTCCCTTCCAGGCGGCCTGATGGGGAAACCAAGTCAAAAATCCAGCCACACTTCAGGCTGCGAAGAAAGCTCCTATCTCGCTCTATGCTGATACGCAGCACAGCTGAAATTGGTTGCCCAATCTCACCGATCTTCCGGAAAAACAGCCATCCCGTTAGCTTTGAGCAAAAACGCCGCTTTGACCGGAATTGGTCAACCTACGGCCTGCTCCAACCACTGGACGCGTCAAAAGAGGAGACGGGGGGCAAAAGAAATACAGACCGAGGGAGCACAAAGGCGCAAGAGACGTGGTAGCAAGAAAATAGGGTAATCAAAGTAACCCGTTTTTATTCTCGTTGCCTGCCCTCATTGAGCAGAACATGCGTTCCAGATTTACCAGGCGTGATGATATCCGGACGGCCGTCACCATTGAGATCCGCCACGCGGATTTGGAGTCCGGTCCCGACATGGCCCTCCTCAATCGTGAAGCGGTGAAAACGACTCTTTGCCTGATCCCACTGGTAGTAATAAAGGCACGGCATTTCAGCCGCCCCTGGATCCCCACCCGAGTGTGCCCGCACACGTTTGCCGGTGATCAATTCCCCTGCACCATCTCCATCTAAATCGGCCCAGGCCAGCGCATGGGGTTGCGAATACGATTTATCAATCAAATGTTCTCGCCAGGACGTTTTTCCATCCACCGGTTCAAGCTGTTCAAGCCAATAGATTCCATAATCGTGGCCATTGCCCCGAATGATATCTGCCCGCCCATCCCCGTTGAGATCACGTACCAAGACGGGACAACTTGCCCCCACCCATTGCCAATCGGAATGCAACTTCCAGAGGGTATCGGCGGGTGCATCTGCTGGTGGGCATTCGTACCATCCCTGCGCAAAGAGAATATCATCTCGACCATCACCATTCACGTCACCGAACCCCATACCATGTCCGTTTGCTCCACGTCCGATAACCCAAGCTGCCAACTGCGGCGTGCCATCTTCACCCTCCTGAAATCGCCAGGCCATCAAATCTGCTTGCGCATTCCAACTGTCAACCACCCACTCAGGTTTTTGATCACCGTCCAGGTCACGAAGAAAAGTAATTTCGTTATTCGTTCCCGCCTTTGCCAAAAGGTGACGAGACCATATACGATTCTGTTTCAATCCCTCACTACCCGGATTTCGATACCAGTATATTTCTCGCGGCATAAAGGAGCCCGATACAACATCGATCCACCCATCCCCGTCGATATCCAGCACGTGGTCACCATTGTTTTCTAAATAGTCTTTCCCAAAAGCTTTTACTTCGCGTAAAGGATGTTGGCGAAATTCAGGCCCCTCGTACCAACTTCTTCCAGCAATCACATCGGGCTGCCCATCCCGATTAACATCTGCAACCGCGCAACCCTCATTGTTATCGAGAACGAGCCGCTGGGTGCGGAACTGAAGGCCACCTTTTTTTGAGGGAGAATTTCCCCATCCGCGTTCTGATTGCGCCACAAAAAAAAAGGCTGTGGCAGCAAGGACGACCATAAATTTCGTCTCCGCATGCCACCCTATCCACTTGGACGGGAGATGGGCTTGCCCACCAGGCAACGGTACTGTGGGCCAAAACTTTGTCGCCAAGCAGTGCCGAATACGTACGATTTTCGCCATCACGGATACGTCTCCTAAAATCTATGCTTTACTTGCCTCTGGTCATCGGACCGGTTCTGAGATTCGCCCGCAGTCGTTACGATGGGTGATCCATCTCCCCAACTATCGATTCACCCAGTGTAACGCAGGATCAAAATATCCCAAGGAACCCCATGCCAGAGTCCTCCCTTGCGGCCATCTTTACCGGTACCGATAAACCGCTTGAAACACGCTCCTATCCGCTTCCGGAATTGAAATCGGAAGAGGTCCTCATCCGTATAACGTGTTGCACAATCTGCGGGAGCGATTTACATACCTACGAGGGTCGCCGATCCACGCCGCTGCCCACCATCTTAGGGCATGAAATTCTGGGTGAAGTTGCGGCATTGCCGGAAGTCGCGCCTTGCGATGTCGCCGGTCATACCTTGTCGATTGGCGATCGCGTGACTTGGTCGATCGCCGCGAGTTGCAACCAATGTTTTTACTGCACGCACGGATTACCTGCTAAATGCGACCAACTATTCAAATATGGTCACGAAGCGATCAACACCGAGCACCCACTCAGTGGTGGCTTGGCCGAATACTGTCACCTAGCCCCTGGAACTGCGATCGTTCGTATACCGGAGAGCCTGCCCGATGCGGTCGCCTGTCCAGCGAACTGTGCAACTGCCACAGTCGTCGCCGCGCTTCGGATCGGAGGAGGATGCCAGGATGAAACGGTTTTAATCCAAGGTGCCGGGATGTTGGGGCTTTCCGCAACGGCGTTGATGGCCTTGCGCGGTGCAAAACATATCATCGTTAGCGATATCAACCCACAACGCCTCGAGCAGGCAACGCGTTTTGGTGCCACGCATACCGTATCGGTTGCCGAAGGGGACGCAGATCTTGCCGAGGTGATCGATCGAACAACAAGTGGTCGCGGTGTCGACCTTGCTATTGAACTTTCTGGTGCCGCCAATTCCATTCAAGCCGGACTGCGTTCTCTACGGATTGGCGGGCGGTATGTTCTTGTAGGATCTGTCTTTCCAGCACCCGATGTGCCCATTTCCGCCGAATGGATTGTCCGTCGCTGGCTAACTATTCGCGGCGTACACAATTATGCTCCGGAAGATCTGCGCGAGGCGGTCGCGTTTCTCGAAAAGGCCCACGCGCGCTATCCGCTGGATACCTTGGTCTCCAAAAAATTTCTACTTTCCCAAGCAGAGCAGGCGGTACAGTACGCAATCCGCGAGCGGCCTCACAGGGTGGCCGTATTGCCAGCAGAAGGTCACTGACTCCACAGCATGCACGCCTCGCACCTCCAATCGATCGGTTCCTTTCGCTTTGCACAGTGGCGGATGCTGTTGGTGACCATGTTCTGCTACCTGTTTTATTACACGGGAAGGCAAACGTTCGGATTTGCCATCCCAGGGATTGAACGGGAACTTGGACTCGACAAACAAACGCTCGGTTGGTGCAGTGCCGCCCTGCTCTGGTCCTATGCAATTGGGCAGGCAATCAACGGAAATTTAGGCGACAAGTTCGGTGGTCGCCGAATGATGAGTCTCGGTGCTGTGCTCTCGTGTGGTCTCAATTGGTTGGTGAGTATAAGCAACGGCTTCGCGGGGCTGTTTGTTGTCTGGGGTCTGAATGGTTACGCCCAGTCGATGGGCTGGGCCCCCGGCGGCCGGGTGCTCTCCAACTGGTGGGGTCACCGTGAACGGGGTAAAGTTTTTGGGTTTTATGTCTTTGCGGCCGGTTGCGCATCGATCCTTTCCTTTGTGAGCTCAATTCTGATACTAGAGGTCATGCAACTAGACTGGCGGTGGATTTTTCGTTTGCCGGTGCTGTTGCTCGGCGGAGCGGGAATTCTATATTTCTTGATCGCCCGCGACCGCCCACAAGATCTCGGCTTTGATCCTCCGGCAGAGGCTCTTCGTGATGAATCTACAGAATTACCGGAAACCGATTGTGAAGCGACAGACGAAACATCTTTGGATCGATACCGCACCGCTCTTGGCAACCTCCGGTTTATGACCGCGGCCTTCTCCATCGGATTTCAAAACCTGGCCCGCTATGGATTGCTGATCTGGGTACCGGTTCACTTTATGGGGGAGGGTTGGAAAAAATCAGACTCGGTCGCTAGCTCCTGGGTCGTCGTTGCCTTGCCGGTGGGAATGGCATTCGGCGCTCTGGTAAGTGGCTGGGCCTCCGACCGGCTGCTCGGCTCCAGACGCTGGCCGATCATCACCGGATTCATGCTACTGGCAACGGCGACTTCCGGACTGATGTTCATCACACCCCGCGAGGATGCTCTGACCGGTCTGGTCCTGCTGTTTTTCTCCGGGTTCCTTGTCTACGGACCTCAATCTGTGTTCTGGGCACTCTGTCCCGACTTACTCGGCCGCGAACGCTCAGCAACCGGAACCGGTGTGATGAACTGCGTGGCCTATATTTTCGCAGGTCTCGGCGAACCGTTGATCGGCTGGGTAATCGATGCTCGTGGAAATACTGGCCTCGTCTTTCTCATTGTGGCAATCGCCTGCCTCTGCAGCGCGGCACTCGGACCGTTCATTCGTCGCTAACAATCTGGACGATTGCGCTGCTGAAACCGCTACTGCGACCCGTTCACTCAGCGACTGCGGCCGGTCTGCATAAAGTCGCTCAGCAGCGCGCTGAGGCTTGTGACCACTTCTGGATTTTCGAGATAGACGTTCTTCTCTTCTCGAACGTCTTGCCCTAAGTGATAGAGTTGCCCCGCAGGCTCGCCCTCTTTCGGCTCTATTTTCCACCAGGGTTCGGTGAAGCCGCCGGTACCAAGACCGAGGATTAATTTCCAATCACCCCTCCGGATGGAGAACATGCCACGGCCTGAATGGTGGACGATCGAATTTCGAACTTTTTTATTCTGCTGCCAAACGGGTAACAGGTTGAAACTGTCCTCACCTTCACCCCAAGCCAAAGGTTGCCCAACAACGGACGCTACTGTCGCAAAGACATCGGTCAAGCAGCCTAACTGATCGCGAACGGCACCCGCTTGAATTTGACCGGGCCAGCGGACGAGAAACGGTACGCGATGCCCCCCTTCGTGGATATCGGCCTTCTGCCCGCGGTATTGCAGATTGCTAAGGTGGTTATATTTTTCAATATCTTGAGGCAGCCAGTGCCCGCCGTTGTCGGAGGTAAACAGCACGAGTGTGTTTTCACCAAAACCTTTTTCGTCGAGGGCCGTCAAAATTTTTCCGACCGCGTCATCGACCATCACCGTAAAATCGCCATACGTTCCGGCTCCACTCTTCCCCTGAAAAGCAGGGGTCGGTGCCCAGGGCGTATGCGGGGCTGAAAAGGGAACATAAACAAAAAAGGGGGCCTCGTCGGTTTGTTCGCGAATAAAGGAAACCGTTTTTTCCGCCGTCACCGGAAGCACGTCAATGTGACGGAAAGTCGGCGCGATTTTTCCGCCCACGATGTAGCCCTTGCCCCCAAAGCGGATGTAGTTACTCGAGGGTATCTCTTCGGTCGCAGCCTCGACGACCCGCGTATCCTCAACGTAGACATAAGGTGCCATGTCCAAAGACGCAGGAATTCCATAAAAGCGATCAAACCCGATGGTTAAAGGACCGGGCGAGAGGGGTTTGCTGTAGTCGGTCTTTTCGCCCTTCCCGAGCCCCAAGTGCCACTTGCCGAAAATACCGGTTCGATAACCGCGTTGTGAGAGCATTGAAGCAAGCGTCGGCCGATCCGGTTCGATCAGGGCCGTGCCATAGCCAAATAAAACACTCTCTTTTAGACGCGTCCGCCAGCAGTAGCGGCCCGTCAGCAGACCGTAGCGTGTGGGTGTGCAAACAGCGGAAGGTGAATGCATGTCGGTCATCCGCAAACCTTCGCGGGCGAGCCGATCCATGTGGGGTGTGGAAATTTTTGATTTGGCGTTGTAGCAACCCGCGTCCCCAATCCCCATGTCGTCTGCCAGAATAAGCACAATGTTTGGAAGCCGAGCAACCTCCGCATCGACATGGAGGCACCAGCCGCCAAGCAGGAATAAGAAACTGGCCGCGAGCGAAAGAAAATTTCGAAGCATCATTTTATAAATTACTCAAAAAAGAGCGGTGCGATTTTGTGCAGGAAACACCTTTTCCAGCCCTCGGGACAACTGTAAAGAAACCGCAGGCGATCGGTCCAGTCCCATGCACGGCCGTGCAAAAATGTTTTTCCATTGTTCGCTTCCAACGGGCAAGCGAAACCGTTTCGAGAAAAAATCCTCCCCGCCGTCCAAAAAGGGGCTTTCGCGCTAACGCTAAGCAGTTCTTACCTTTCCACCCATAAACCTCGAATGAAATGCGCAATTTAGTTGCAAAACTTCGGTGCTTCACCTACAATCGCGCGCGGGCAAGAAGAGTACAGAATTGACTCCTGATCGGGTGTAGAGGCACTCCCGAATTGGGCCATGACAACCATTGTGATACCTCCCACCGGAACAGATTGGTATAGCCAATGTATGACCCCCGCTCCCCCGGACGCGTTCTTCTATGCCTGACACGTCGGCTGATTGGCCACCTGAAAAAGATCCCTGCCCCTCAGGCACCCTCTCTTACGCAAACTCCGCACGAGGTCGAACGACTTGAGCCGCGGATTGTTCTTACGGCCTCCTTTGGTGGATCTGCGCAAATACTCGGGGTCGATGCCGAGCAGACACTTGATACAAGCGGCCTTTGGCAATCGATCGACGATCTCCAAATGACAAATGCTGAGACAGTCTCTGCACTTTCGCTCAGTGCAAGTAAAAGCTTTACGCTCGATCACAATCTGCTTGCCACACGGTTGGCGGCGACTCCTGTCGAATTTTCGGGCGCAGCAGGAAACGTGATCACGCTGCCATCACCTGCGGGTGGATTCGATCAATTTGCCATCTGGGAGTCGGCAATCATGGCGCCCGAGTTGGCGGCAAAATTTCCGACGATTGAAACCTTTGCTGGGCGAGGCATCGACGATCCAACGGCGTCAGTTCGCCTGGACCTGACGCCTCAAGGATTTCATGCCCAGGTGCTTTCGTCTCAGAGCACGTATTATGTCGATCCGTTTTATCATCTCCAGGCTGATGGGCCCTACGTCAGCTACTTCAAAACCGATGCTCTCCGCGATCCTCAAGACAATTTTTCTTGCTATTTTCAAAACATCGGTATAGAGAACGCGCACGAACATGATGCCGAGGAGCAGCACCTAGAGAACCGTGCAATCACGGTTTCGGCTGGCAGCGGATTACAGGTTGATTCTGTCATCAGTGGATTGTCGACGAGTAATACGAAGATTGGTCCCCTCCTCTCTCACGGAACGCAACTGCGGACCTACGATCTGGCCGTCGCCAGCACAGGAGAATACACCGCCTATCACGGGGGGACGGTGGAGGCTGCTATGTCGGCGATCGTAACCACGATGAATCGAGTCAACGGAATTTATGAGACCGACATTGCGACGCGGATGGTCCTGGTCTCCAACAACGACCAACTCGTCTACACCGATGGGTCATCCGATCCGTACAGCAACAATGACGGTGGATCGATGCTGAGCGAAAATCAATCGAATGTCGATAGCGTGATTGGCAACGCGAACTACGACGTTGGGCATGTCTTCAGTACCGGTGGCGGGGGAGTGGCCTGGCTGGGAGTCATCGGAGATTCGGGTTCAAAAGCTGGAGGAGTGACCGGTCAGGGATCTCCGATTGGGGATGCGTTCGATGTCGATTATGTGGCGCATGAAATGGGGCACCAATTTGGTGCCAATCACACGTTCAACGGGAATAACGGAAACCGTAACGCAAGTACAGCGATGGAACCGGGTAGCGCGTCGACCATCATGGGCTACGCCGGCATCATGGGCAGCGACAACCTGCAATCCAATAGCGATGCTTATTTTCACTCGGTGAGCCTCGATGAAATGGTCGCAGAAATCACAAACGGCAACGCCAATGCCGCGGCGACCATCACCAACACCGGAAACAACCTTCCCACGGTGGATGCCGGCGGCGACTACACGATCCCTGCTGCCACTGCGTTTGTTTTAACCGCCACAGGCTCTGATCCCGATGCGAGTGATGCGCTCACCTATTGCTGGGAACAGCGTGACATCGGAGCCCAGCAGGGTGTCAGCGATGGCGATAATGGTTCCAGCCCACTGTTCCGCTCCTGGACGCCGATTACGAGTCCTGAGCGGGTCTTTCCTCGCTACTCGGATCTGCTCGCCGGTACGACCGTGGTGGGTGAGACCCTACCAACCACCAGTCGCGCTATGAATTTTCGGGTGGTCCTTCGGGACAATCGTGCAGGAGGAAGTGCCTTTGATACCGACGACATGCTGGTCACGGTCGTCGACACGGGCAGCCCTTTTCAAGTCACCACCGCCAACTCGGCAGTCAGTTGGACCGGTGGGGCTATCGAGAGCGTAAGTTGGGATGTTGCGGGGACCGATTCCGGATCGATAAACGTTGCCACGGTCGATATTTTGCTCTCGACTGATGGAGGGGTAACCTACTCAACTGTCGTGACCGGGGTCGCCAATGATGGTTCGCACAACATCATTGTGCCCAACACGCCCACTAGCGCGGCCCGCCTGAAGGTGCAAGCGGTCGGCAATATCTTTTTTGATATTTCCAACAGCGACTTTACGATTCTTGCCGGCGGACCCGGTATCTCTGTGGCAGAGAGCGGGGGCAGTACCGCTGTCTCTGAAAACGGTGCGACCGATACCTACGAACTTGCGCTACAAACCACGCCCACAGCTGCCGTGGAAATTACGGTGACTGCCGATGCACAAAGTGAGGTAAGTATCGATGGCGTCAACTTTGCCTCCTCTGCCATCTTTAGTCGAACCGACACCACGCCGCAGACCATTACCGTGCGAGCGATCGATGATAGTAGCCAAGAAGGCAGTCACACCAGCACAATCAGCCACGCAATCACAAACACCGGAGATGTAACGAACTATCCCACGAGCCTGGCGATCGATTCGGTCACCGTCACCGTGGCCGACAACGATGTGCCGGGGGTCACCCTCACCGAGACCGATGGCGGTACCTCTGTGAGCGAGGATGGAACGATCGACACGTATGCGCTCGCGCTTGCTTCGGTTCCCGCGGACGCTGTGCAAATTACCGTCACTGCCGACGCGCAGAGCGAAGTGAGTAGCGATGGAACAAATTTTGCCTCCACTGCGGTGTTTGATTTCACCGACATAACCGGGCAGACCGTAAGTGTGCGTGCTGTGGATGACAGTGCGGAAGAGGGAAATCACACGAGCACCATCAGCCACGCTGTGACAAACACTGCGGATGCCACCAATTACCCCCTCACGTTCTCGATCGACGACCTCACTGTAAGTGTTGTCGACAATGACCTCACGGCGATTGTGGGCATTGATTTCGATACTTCTGGTGGTAGTTCACCGAGCAACTGGACGCAAATCAATAGTTTTTCGGTGCCGTACACGCAAAGTAATCTGACCAATGAAGATGGCACCACTACAACGATCGACGTGACGCTCTCTGTCAGCAACGGGACGGGGTTCACCGCGGCAGTGGTAGGCTCGACCCTCCCCTCGCACGACCAATCCTTAAGCGGTCTC
>CAUZBD010000016.1:0-13134 GCA_963577795.1 Planctomycetota bacterium
TCTCGCCTCAGGAGAGGGCTCGGATTCTGTATTTTCTGGCTGTTTGGCTGCCGACATCATCTTAATTTCCGTTCCTGGGTCTCTGACTCCAATCCTTGATCATACGGACATGATTTTAACACGCGGCGTACCGCTCCCCTAATCCCCCTCGACTTCGCCGGTACCCTCACTGCCATGGATCTGATCGGTGGCTTGTCTCCGGGCACGATCAATCCGGCAGAGCGTCGACTCGCGCCCAAGGATCGCGAGCGTTTCAAACATCCCGGCTCCAACTGCCTTGCCGGTCACTGCCACCCGGAGCGCATGAATGATTTCCCCCATTTTTATCCCTGCGGTCTCCACAAAGTCTCGAATGGCCGCTTCACAACTTTGTGCGTCGAAGCTTTCTAATTTTGCTAATCGATCGCGGACGCGACCAAGCCGCTCCACCGCGTCGGCATCCCCAATCCGCTTGGAAAATGGTTTTTTTTCGTATTCCAGTTTATCGTCGGGCACAAAAAAATCGGCAAAGCGTAAAATATCGCCCGCGATCTTCATCCGATCGCCGGCCGCAGCCAGAATTGCCGTCAAACGCGGTGCCAAACTACAATCGGGCGGTGTCGTAACGAGACCAGACTCCTGCAGGTAGGGGACACAAAGAGCCACTTTCTTTTTTTCATCTAACGTCTGAAACCATTTATCTTGAAAAGCTTTTAATTTCCTCGGATCGAAACTGGCTGGTGCTTTATTCACGCGCTGAATCGTAAAAGCGTCAATCATCTCCTGACGGGTGAATATTTCGGTTGAGTCATCAAGCGACCAACCGAGCAAAAGCAGGTAGTTCAGGATAGCATCGGGAAGAAATCCTATCTGTCGATAGAAGTCGACGAGAACGGGATTGAAACCATCCACATCGGTTGGCCGATGGATTTGATGGGCAATCCACTCACCCTCCGCTTGCAAGCGAGCAAATTCTGGATCCTTGAGATACTTTTGCAACTTCCGCTTACTGAGTTTATTTTTGCTGCCGGGCTCGGCCACGTAGGGCAAATGCGCATACTCAGGACGAGGGTAGCCTAACGCGTCGGAAATGAAAATTTGTCGCGGTGTATTGGAAAGATGCTCTTCGGCACGAATCACATGGCTGATGTTAAAGTCGTGATCATCGACCACCGTGGCGAGGTGGTAAAGGCAACTACCATCTGCCCGTCTGATCACATGGTCCTGTTCACCAGCCCAGGCGAACGTCACATCGCCGCGGACTAGATCAGAAAGGACCAACTCTCCCTCGCTTGGCATTTTGAGCCGAATGACTTCCTGTCGACCTTCGGCCAGATAGCGAGCACAGTCCGCATCGGTGGTCGCCATCCAACGACGGCTGTAACGCGTCGGCCGCCCGTCCTTGCGGGCCATTTCTCGCTCAGCCTGGATTTCTTCGGTCGTGGCAAAGTCGCGGTAGGCATGTCCAGTGCGAAGGAGTTGCTCCACAGCCTGCTGATAACGCTCCGTCCGCTGCGACTGAAAATAGCAGACTCCATCCACCTCCTTGCCCGGTCCCTCATCCCAATCGATGCCGAGCCATGCAAAGCCTTCAAGGATCGGCCCGAGCGCCTGCTCGAGATTGCGCGATTGGTCCGTATCATCAATCCTCAGAATAAATTGTCCTCCACAGGAGCGGGCGAACAACCAATTGTAAAGCGCTGTCCGGACGCCACCGATATGAAGAAAACCTGTCGGACTGGGAGCAAAGCGTGTACGAACCATGAACCGATCAACTTGGTCAGAAACTCGAAACCCTGGTGGAACCTTTCCGCGCATGCGCGGGCAGGCGAGTGCTTAGTTATCGGCCAATCAATCGCGGCGGGGAAGGGGACTTCAAGCGGACAAATTAGGCCGCATGCCGCTCTTTGGCTTTCAGCTTGCGAAACTTTTTACGCTCCGCCTTAGAAAGTTTTCGCTGCTGCTCGTGGGTACGATGTTCAGATATTTCTTCGCGAACTGAATCGTTCTGGGCGTTGCTGCGACGCTTGTGCGACTCCTTTGTCCTTTGCGTAGCCGAATTTGCTTCCTCCGACTCAGCAGCCTCGTAGCCTGCTTCGTCAACCAATTCCGCCACGTGACGACTCGTATCGGGTTCCAGATCGCTCCGGCCCCGCGGCCTGGAAGGATTTTCGTCGTTTTTCTCCACTGCGGTATTGGAAGCGTTCGACGCTTTAATAACTTTTTTTCTTTTCGCCCGGACCGGGAGGCGGCCCTCGACATCGAGCAGGACATACCGCGCGTACCAGAGAAATCCACAGCCGATCAGAGCAACCATTCCCAGAGTCGACCCACCTTCAATGCTCACCCCCCAGGATACCGGCAGCCCGAAGTCGTATCCTAAAAGCATCACACTCCGCAGGCAAAAGACAAGCCAAGCCACCGCGAGCCCGATGGTGGCCATCCGACAATGGCGAAATTCCAAAACAAGTCGGATGGCCAGAAATGTAAAGAGGAGACCGGCAGGCACCAACCAGAATAAATTGTCGCCAAACGGAAGACTCCACTCGGTGGCGGTTGCCAGTGCGTGTGCCACCACCCGATGCCCGGCAGTCGCTACGGCCAGGCTCGAAAAAATAGCCGTTGCACTGACCCAAAGCCACCAGCGATAGCGGGTATGGTAATCGCTTTTACGAAACCGCCGCAAAGAAAAAATATTCAGTGCCAGTACCGCGATTGCGATGAGTCCAACCACTGCAAACCAATTCGCCAGAGACGCTGGATGCTGAAGCTGAAAAAGGTCCCAGGGTCCATCGGTTCTGCCCACTTGCCAGTGATGCAAACTCACCAACCCGACCATGCCCAGCAAGGCGAATAACCATAGAAGAGGGTGTACCCACAGACGTCGCGGAAGAAAGTCGATCAACTGGGGCTGACGTATCAGCGTATCGGGAGCATAGGAAGCGTTCTCGGAAGCGGCCCGTCGCGTCGCCCTTTTTTCTGGAAGTTTACGCGGGCTCTCTTCGACCAGTATCCGCCTACGACGATCATCACTCTGTGCTCGACGGCGCAATATATTCACCCTGTGGAACGGAAAGAGGGTTACATCCGAAGCCAAAGCACCGGGGAAAAGACAGGTTCTACCGAACGCGCAAAAAGTAGGGTTTGCGGGCAGTTTCTGGCCTGACCTCCGTGTCGCAAGGCTCCACCTCAGAGCGATTCGACATTTCGGCCCGTCCCGCTCCAGCCTTCCAAGCCACATCGGGGTCAAATCCTGCAGTTTCGGTGCGTGAAAAACCGATTGGGAGCATTGCGCTTATTCGGGGGCCACCACGGAATTGGCCAACACGCCGATCTGCTCGATTTCCACCTCCACCCGATCCCCCGGCCCAAGAAAAAGGGGCGGCGTACGGGCCGCGCCCACTCCCGGAGGCGTCCCCGTAAAGAGCAGATCACCGACCTCGAGTGTGCAGACCTGGGAAATGTAGGCGATGAGGCGATCCACCGGAAAAATAAGATCTTTTGTATTTGAAACCTGCATCTTCTTGCCATTGACCCGGCATTCAATCGCTAGATTGTCGGCAGCTGCCACCGCTTCGGCCAGCACCAACCAGGGGCCAAGCGGTGCAAATGTATCGAATGATTTTCCCAATAACCATTGCCCGCCCGGTTTGCCTTTCTGCCAGTCGCGTGCAGAAACATCATTGCCACAGCAGTAACCGGCAATATGCTGCCACGCCTGCTCGGCAGGGATACTGCGGCCCCGCTTGCCAATGACGACAACGAGTTCTGCTTCATAATCGATTTGACGGCTCACATCGGGTAGCACAATCTCTGCATTGTGGCCGAGAATGGCCGAACCCAATTTACTGAAGATCAGCGGCTCGGACGGAATTTTTTGTCCGGTTTCTTTCGCATGTTCTCGATAATTAAGACCGACACAAAGGATTTTTCCAGGCCGGGGAATCGGGGGCAAGATACGCGAGGGCAGTTGTTCAAGGACGGCAGCTCCCTCGGCACGGGCGGCAAGCTCTTTGGGATCACAATAACCCTCCGTAAGAATATCTTGCACATTCGAGGGCAGATTGGGGTCGGCTGAACAGAGATCGACCCAGCAACTTTTAAAATATCCTGCCACGGACGGGCCGTGGGAAGTGCGATAATTGAGCAACCGCATCGCGGACCTCAGAAAAGTCGGTCCTCGCATCGGGGCGAGAAGAAGGAAGGAAGATAAAAGGGTACATGCCGTGCGGTGATCAGGAAAGTACCTCGAGCAAATTCTCGATCCGCTTCACTCCTGGAAGATCGCGCAGACTTTCCTGTGCCATTTGTTTATGAAAATAAGAATCGACCCTTCCTGAGAGTCGGAGACCTCCGCCGGCTTCGCGGACGTCCAAACGATACGTGGCTGGCAAGTAGGGATTCCCCATCAGAATCCGAGCGGCTTCTTGCTCTAAAGAAGTCGCGGCTTGCGAAACCAAAGAGGGGGGCGACATAATCGTCTCACTACACTCTGCAGGCAACGTTGAGCGGCAAGTGGTTCGTCCCTCGGTCCACCCCCGCGTGATGATGACGGCCTCCCTGCCTGCTCTTAATAAAGGTCGTAAATTAGGCCCGGTCTGCACCAGAAAACCGCCGTAAAATTATTATTTTTTTACCCGCAGGCGGTGGAATTAGGGACCGTACCGGGTATACCGGTTTTGGCGGGCCGACGGCCTGTGCCCGTAAACCGGATCGCAAGACAGCAAGCTCTATTGCCTACGTGAAGGAAAAACGATGGTCATAAACAGAACACTTTTGGGCCGGGCTCTCCTGTTTCTTGCTGGATGCATCTTCAGTAACTTCCAGGCCTGGAGCGAGGACGAAACATCACACCATTTCGATCTCCAGGCAAACGTCCCCTACGTCACACGTGGTGATGAAACGCTCAAAATGAATCTTTATCTGCCTCGGGGAGAGGGGCCCTACCCGGGCATGCTCCTGGTCCATGGCGGTGCGTGGAGAATGGGAAACCCTTGGCACATGCATTCTGTGGCCAATCAATTGGCGTCACAAGGCTACTCGGTCGCCTCCATTTCCTACCGATTTGCACCTGCATATCGGTTTCCCGCCCAGCTTGAGGACTGCGCCGACGCGGTTCGCTTCCTTCGACGGAACTCTGGAAAATACAAGATCGATCCTGAGCGGATCGGGGGCTTCGGCTACTCGGCAGGCGGTCACTTGGTAAGTCTGTTGGGGGCCTGTACGGATGCCGAAGCATTTCCCTTCCTCGGCTCACCAGCAGGAGAACCTTCCACAAGATTGCAGGCTGTGGTGGGTGGGGGCGCACCCTGCAATTTCACACGTATGAAAAAAAAATCAACGCCGCCTGGTCTATTGGCTCGGCGATACTCGTAAAAATATCCCGACGGTTTACGAAAAAGCATCGCCTGAAGAACACGTCTCCGCCGACGACCCTCCCATGTTTTTTTACCATGGTGAGGGCGATCGCATTATTCGGGTGGAAAGTCCACAGAGCATGTGCCGCACGCTACACGCGGCAGGGGTCGAGGCCGAACGCTACACCGTGTCGGGCGCGGGCCATCTGACCGCCGCCCGCGACCGAAGAAGCATTCGCAAAGCAATCGATTTCCTAGACCGGACATTGAAAAATAAAAATGGTTTACAATCGGAGCAAACAGACGACAAAATAAGCGACTAAAACGAGATGATCTTTTGCCCGTTTATCCAGCACCTGTTTGACGCCGTCGATCCCTGCTGGTAGCCTCGTAGCTTGGGATCGGTGGTGCGAAAACTGCCAAACTACGGGCACCATCGGGCACCATCCGAATCAAAGTAAATCATTCAAAAACGGTCGAATCCATGACAAAGGGTGTTCTTCGCCACCTTCCCTCCGTCACCGAGTTGATTGAAACAAGCCCGCTTAAGCCGCTGGTCGATCGGATCAGTCACAATGTGGTTGTCGACGGGGTGCGTTCGTTTCTCGACGACTACCGACAGGAAATTGATGGCGTGGATCAACCGGTGAATATCGCCTCGGTCACCCAAATGGCCGAACGGATTGCACGAAGAATATTGCGCGGGGAACGCTCCTCGCTGCGACCCGTTATCAACGCCACTGGAATTCTTTTGCACACGGGACTGGGACGCGCTCCCCTTGCCGAACAAGCAATCGAAGAGATGGTAACAATCGCCCGCGATTATGCGAGCCTTGAGTTGGACCTCCGCACCGGAAAGCGTTCCAACCGCTTCGATGCTGTCGAGGGACTCCTTTGTGAAATAACGGGTGCTGAAGCGGCGGCGGTTGTCAATAATAATGCGGGTGCCACGATGCTTACGCTGGCCGCACTTGGCAGCGGTCGCGAAGTGATCGTCTCGCGGGGACAATTGATTGAAATCGGTGGCAGTTACCGATTGCCCGATGTGATGCAAGTAAGCGGGGCCTGCTTAAGAGAAGTAGGAACAACCAATAAAACCCGGGAACAAGATTACGAAAATGCAATCTGCGAAAAGACAGCAGCCCTGATGCGGGTCCATCCCAGTAATTTCATGGTCGTTGGATTCACTGCGGGCGTTGGGCTGGCTGAATTGGTCCGGATAGGAAAAAAACATCGACTCCCTGTGATCGACGATATCGGCTCGGGCGCTATCACGGATCTGACACCTTACGGCATCAGGGATGAACCATTGGCTGCTGAAAGTATCGCGACCGGGGCCGACGTTGTTCTCTTCAGTGGCGATAAATTGATGGGCGGACCCCAAAGTGGAATCATCTTAGGAAAGCGAAAGGAAATCGAACGTATTGTCCATCATCCGATGGCCAGAGCATTACGCGTCGACAAATTAACGCTTGCAGCACTGGGGGCAACGCTGCGATTACTACGTGATCCTCAACAGGCTGCACACCAAATCCCTTTACTCCAACTGCTCGCGACCCCCAACGAAAATCTACGACTCCGCGCAGAGAGTATCGCTTCCCAACTCCAACACGTCACGGGAATTGCCAAAGCAGAAGCGATCGAGGAAGAAGCCTTTCTGGGAGGAGGTTCGGTACCAACGCAGCAAATCAAAACCTGGTGCGTCGCCATCGATCTTGATACAGAATCGCTCAACAGCTTCCACACGCGACTGCGAACCGGGACACCTGCGGTGGTGGGAAGGGTACAAAAAGGCCAACTCCTGATTGATCTCCGCAGCGTGCCACCGCGGCAGGACGCACAGATTGTCCTGGCGATCAGTCAGTGTCCGATCTCCGCGCCAAACTAGCTAGAAGATGCAAAATACGGCTTCTGGTGCCTCAATCCTCATCGTCTTGTCGATTCCATCTTTTTCGGCAGTCCGGCATCGGACCTCTCTGGAATCAAGCGGCACATTGGGACAGAATGGCGAGACTGCGTGAGGCACACCTCTGGGGTAGCGCGAAAGTCGCAGTGAAAAACAAGGGAGCTGGCATGGAAAAAAGCTGGCATCTTTTTCGTCAGGTCAAAAAAACTTTTTCTGCGGATAGAGTCTCCCGCAGCGTAAATGCGGGGGAGATAAAGGACCGGTGGTGGCGCAGTTGCTTGGACTGCGATCTCGGACGATCCGATGATCTGGGACAAGGCCCTGGGGGGCACCGGATGCTTTGTTATCCGTTTTGTCCTCGCTGCAGACCAAATATGAAAAACAGCTCCTACGAGTTTTGCTTTCCCATCTCGCTTAAAAGATCGTCTTTCACGATGACCCTCCAGTCGATAATCAAAAAACGGATCGCTGCCTGCTGGTTTGTGTTGGTGCTGCTCATCCTCGCACCGAGTTGCATGGCACAAACGCGCGATATTCCCAAAGAGCATCATGGTTGGGGGCGATTCGCTCCGGGTGCGTGGCGCACCGCGCGGATCATAACCGACTCTTTTGACGAAAATGGAGAGCCCACCGGAACAACCACCAACATTGAGCGGATCGCACTTCAGCGCAGTCGTCGTGGTTATGCGATTCTTCGCATCGAATCGGTATTGGAAGTCGGTGGAAAAACATTTGACTCACCCGTGCGAACGATCTCGGTAGGTTATCATGGCGAAGAAATTGGAAATCGGACATTAATGCAAGAAATGGATCCGGAGGAAACGAGCGTGGACGGCGAGCCGATCCCCTGTCGAGTCCGCCACTATGAAATTGAAAGTCCTGGACAACATAAATTGGTCAAAATACATTACTCCAATAAAACTTCGCCCTACGTTCTCCGTCGTGAAACGATTACCACACTGGGCGAAGATGAGGAGCCTGCATACCACAATCAGGTCGAGGTCACAGCCCTTGATCAGCTGCATCCGGTACTCGATGAGGTTAAGAAGACTTCCCATCAAAAAACAGTCAAGACCAATGGCAAAAGCGCCTCAATAAAATGGTCAGTCCATGCTCCCGATGTGCCGGGAGCGTTGGTCAGTTATCGCTCGGAAGAAAAAAACAACCAGGGTCAATTGGTTCGACAGAGCACGATGGAACTGCTCGATTACGGGTATACTGCACCGGTGGACGAGATTGAAGAAGTCGAACAGAAGGTCCGTCGGCGGAGCAAGCGGCGAACGCGCCGCCGCAGCTGATTGACTTGTGCAATAACTTCTGTGGTGGTGCCGTACACGCTTGGGCGAAAAAATTTCTCTTTGACGAAGTTGTGTCGGCTTGCGGACATTCTGTGCTTTTCCCCGGCGACCATACCCCCTCGCCACCCATCTTGGATAAAGCATCCCTGCCCCCATTTGCGTCAGACCACTGATCGCGTAATAATGCTCGGTCATTCTTCGTCTTGCAGTCCAGGAACAGCACGCCATGAATGAACGGATCGCGTACACCGGAATAACTTTCGACGATGTGCTGCTTGAACCCGGCTACAGTGAAATTGTCCCTGCCGAGGTATCGGTCGCTACGCGCTTAACGCGAGGCATTAAGCTCAATATTCCGCTTCTGAGCTCCCCGATGGATACCGTTACCGAAAGTAACATGGCCATTGCACTGGCCCAGCAGGGTGGCCTCGGTGTGATCCATAAAAACATGTCGATCGACAGGCAAACCGAAGAGGTCGACATGGTGAAGCGGTCCGCCAATGGCATCATCGTCGATCCGGTGACCCTGCCACCGGATGCCAGCGTTGAAACTGCGCGAAAGCTAATGGATCAGCACAACATCTCGGGCGTCCCGGTTACCGACTCAGATCGTCAGTTACAGGGGATTCTCACCCGCCGCGACCTTCGATTTCTTGAGGGATCGGACCTTAAAATCCAGGAAGTTATGACTTGTGAGAACTTGGTTACGGCTACGGGGACTGTAACGCTTGCGGAAGCTGAGAAAATTTTAATGGCAAAAAAGGTCGAGAAACTTTTACTGGTTGACGAAGATTACAGACTGACGGGCCTGATTACGATTAAGGACGTCGACATGATGAAAAGCTTCCCGAATGCATGCAAAGATAGCCAGGGAAGATTGCGGGTCGGCGGAGCCGTAGGCGTTCACGATTATGAACGAGCGGAAAGTCTTATGAGGCAAGGAGTCGACGTGTTGGTCGTGGATAGTGCCCACGGACATTCGGCCAACGTCATTGAGACTGTTCGCACGATTAAGAAAAGATGGGAAATTGATGTCATTGCTGGCAATGTCGCCACTGCCAATGGTTGCCGGGACCTGGTGGATGCAGGAGCCGATGCGATCAAAGTGGGTATCGGACCCGGTTCAATCTGCACGACGCGGATCATCTCTGGTGTGGGTGTTCCACAGATTACGGCGATTTACGAGGCGGCCAAGACGATGGCAACGTTGGACAATGCGGTCCCGATTATCGCGGACGGTGGAATTCGATACAGCGGAGATATCACCAAGGCAATCGCAGCGGGTGCCCATGTCGTTATGGTCGGCGGACTCCTGGCAGGTTTGGAGGAAAGTCCTGGAAAACAGCTTCTTTATCAGGGTCGTACATTCAAAGTTTACCGAGGGATGGGATCACTCGGAGCGATGGTCAAAGGGTCGAGTGAACGCTATCGCCAGCGAGGAAAAGAACAACAACCAGATAAATTAGTACCGGAGGGAGTCGAAGGCCGCGTCCCCTACAAAGGACACCTTAGCCCATTTGTCTATCAACTGATCGGTGGATTGAAAGCGGGCATGGGTTATTGCGGCACACCGACGATCGACCAGTTGAGATCAGAGACAAAATTTATTCAGGTCACAGCGGCAAGTGTTAGGGAGAGCCATCCGCATGACATTGCAATTACGCAAGAAGCGACGAACTACAGCACGGAACACGCCGGTGGTGAAGGCAACTGATTCTTCATGCCTTCCCTGCGGTTTGATCATCCTCTTATCGGGTTTCACGCTCTTCGCGGTTCGGACTGCAGAGGCCACCGATTGGTCTCCCCGATCGCGTCCCATCCAAAAAGTTGTTTTCGAGAAACCACTGGAGTCGAGAGCATCGACCGATGGCTGGAAGTCGAAACACGAAGCAGCGCAGCAAAACCGGGACCGCAAAGCTCTAAGATCGCGATTTCGGCCACAAGCTTCCGCTCAGAATGTCGTGCACGACCCTTTTAGGGATCAGCAGCAGGCAGCTAAAAGTAAAGCAGAATCAACGAACTCTCTTGCCTCATCTAGCCCAGCGGGGCGAATCGTGATCAAGGAAAAAGTGGCCGTACAGCCCATCGGTCAAATCCGCGATACGACATTCGGCTTCGTTGAAAAAGAACCTCTGCAGACAAATTCGCAGGTGGACCAGGTCCAACCCCGCCTCAAATTGATTCTTCCTGAGCAGCCACCACACATTGAACCGATTGCGATCACCATAATCGAAGAAACCACAGAAACTGAGTCTGCTGACATATCTTCTAAAAAATATTTTGCGGTTGCCAAATACGAGCAATCAGTCCTAACAGCACTGGAAGAATCTGAGGAGAGAAACAGCCAAAACGACATTGAGGCGCAAAAACCAGAGAGGCTGAAAGCCGAGGAGCAAAAAAAAGAGGACGAAAATCAGAAAACGACCGCTCCTTCTGCGCAGAAAAAAGCACCCGAAGTATTATCGAAGCCAGAGGCGGTTCCTGAAAAAGTGGAAGAAAGCCCGATTCCTTTACGTACAGAGCCCACGCCAGTGACCCAAAGTGAACTCAGTATCCTTACCGCTCCAGAGCAAGCGGAAAATGAAACTTCTAAGAGTGTCCGGCCGGATGAAAACGAACAGCGTAGCGTCCCGCTGGACTTACTGCGATCTGCAGCTCCGCCATTCGAATCCCTCGACCTCTATTCCGACGAACTGATCGCAGAACCTGAATCGGACACGGACGGTATTGATTTCGATGCCACTCTCGCAGCAGGAGCGAACGCTTACGAACGAGATTGTCGCGTCTCCCGCGAATATCTGCTCCATCGAACGCTTGCCGATATCAGCCTCAATATTGCCGTGACGGGCGTTCCGGGCGCGGACTTTCCGATCTCCTGCGATATCGAAACACACCAGATACCGCTCAACAGCTACCGTCTCGGCCAGCAAGAACCTCTTAATTTTGCCTGGACTGCTTCAGGCCTCTGCCACAAACCGCTCTATTTCCGCGAACTACAGGCAGAGCGTTATGGCCATTCGATCGGCTATGTCTCTCAACCGTTTCTTTCAGCGGCCCACTTTTTCTGCAATGCGGCGATTCTTCCTTATAAGATGGGAATGCGACCACCCCAGGAATGTGTCTACGCTCTGGGGCATTACTGGCCAGGGGATCCCGCCCCACGGTATGTACCAGCCGTTCCCATTTCGATTCGGGGTGGCTTGATGCAAGCCGGAGCCGTGCTCGGTGCAGTGTATGTGCTGCCTTAACAGCTAGGTCCCGCTGTAAAAAATTTCTCAACCGCACTCGGGTAGACCGCAACCGCTACCCCCGCACGGCCCTTGTCCCATCGGCAGGCCTCCCCGCGGTCCGGCCACATTCTGGCCTCCGCGGGGTGTCGCAGGAACGCTCAGCAATTTATCGAGATGTTTTCCCCCACAGGAAGCACATTGTGGGGTTTCGGCTGAACGAAGAAGAATTTCGAATTCCTGCCGACAATCACGGCAGACAAAGTCATATATTGGCATCTGTACTCCCTCCACAAACCTCAAAGATGCGTTCAAATATAATCGGACGTGCGTACAAAATAAATACCTATTTGAGGGTTCCCTATGCGAGTACTCACCCGAGAGCATGTGGCAAAAGTCGACAGGTGCGCAAGTGCGCAGTTTGGGATCAGCGGACTAGTGCTCATGGAAAACGCCGGGAGAGCTGCAACCGATTTACTCTGTCAACTCCAGGTTGCAGCGCCCATTGTGATCTGCTGTGGCAAAGGAAATAATGCCGGCGACGGTTTCGTCATTGCCCGACATCTTCTTGCCCGAAACTATCAAGTCCAGGTTCTTAACTGGGAGAAGCCGGAAAAGATTCGAGGAGATGCCCGCACAAACTACAGGATTCTCCAAGCAATGGGCGCAAGCATCGTTGAACAGTCGGACGCGAGCATCGCAAGCGTTTCGCAGATTCTGGCGGATGCCTGCTGGATTGTGGATGCACTCCTGGGAACCGGGGGAAGCGGGCCACCGAGACACCCGATCGACGGGGCGATCGAAGCAATCAATCATGCACAAGCCACCAGATTTGCAGTGGACTTACCTAGCGGTCTTGATTGCGATACCGGATGCACTCCCGGTGCTGCCATCGAGGCAGACCACACATGTACGTTATTGGCGGCCAAACCGGGGCTGATCCATGCCGCCGGCAAAGCTTATGTGGGCCAACTGCATGTTGTCGATCTGGGAATTTCGACCGAAATCATCCAAGCGGCGATCGGCGAGCGCGCGTAACCAACCAGTCTGCTCGCCCCACGAAAAAAAGTGGCTATCCGGTATCGATGCTTCGCTAGTCGACGCTCGGGGGTTCGAATTCAAAATCTTTCCACTTCATCGGCATACGGAACGGTTCGATACGAAGCATCACCTCCCCGTTTTGAAAAACGCGGACCGTTCCACTCGATTGGCTCACAGTGACAGCGACTGCATTTGTTTTCCGACTGATCGCCGCTGCCGCCCAATGCCGTGAACCGAGGCCCTTGGTCATCGTCAATCCCTCGGCAGATGCATCCACGTATTGGGCCGCCGCCAACACCGTACAATCGGCCCCGATGATGAAAGCG
>CAUZBD010000017.1:0-12847 GCA_963577795.1 Planctomycetota bacterium
GACTTCCCCACGCTGCGTCACCTGCTCGACTACATCGTGCCACGCATTGCCGGTGGAAGCGATGAACCGGCAGATACCGTGAATCCACAGGCCGATTCACAGGTCAATTCACAGGTCAATTCACAGGTCAATTCACAGAATCCACAAAGCAATGGTGACTATTACAGCAATGGACACGCTTCTGGAGTGGCAAAACCGGTCACCTCGGCGTCTTACCAGGCGGGTTTACAGATCGGTCATTCCAGTGCAGTGGCCATCTCCCAGTGGAGTCGGAGCGTTGCCCAATCTCCCGCGCAGCAATCGTTCGATTGTGCGATCGGCAGCGAACTGCAAGAGCACCTCGATGGCGTTGCCGAAGGTGCGCAAGTGGAAGTTGCCTTGCTTGCAGCCGCGGTGGCGGATCCCACGCGTGTTGTGGGGAATTGCGATCTCTTGTTGGACGTGCCCCCACCCGAACCGAATGTGGCCGGTCGCGTTCGCGGCTTCGCCATGACCTTTACCCGGCATATCCAGTTGGATCATCTCTCCTTCCACGGAGATGCGCTCAACGGATGTCTTGTGACGGCCACCGGAATGCCCGGTGCAGTTGTCGGCTGGAACGATGCAGGCATGCTGGCGATCGTAGGGCCGCATGCATCGGAGCAAAGTGCGCTCAGCCCCGGGATGCCCGTAGGACAGGTGATTCAGCAGATTGCGCAGAAGTGTCGCTCTTTTGCCGATGTTCGCCAGCTCGTCGATAGTGGTGATCTGGAGCGTCCACCGGCTGGGATGAGCGTCCTTGTCGCCGACCTTTCGGCAGGAGGAATCCACGAAATAACGCCGCGGGGTGAGGTCCACGACCGAGGGCATCAAATGGTATCCCACAATCGTATTTCTCCGCTGGCGCGGATCCTCATGGAGGGCCATTCGCAAAATCCGGCCGAGGCTCTCGTGGAACTTGCAACGAAGAATAGCGCTGCCGCACTTTCGGCCGCTTGCAGTTGGTTGGCCATCACAATCGAAGGCCAGCAGGCAACGGTTGCTGCCGGCAGTCCCACCGGCAGTCTACAGTGCGGACAGAATTTTAATTTGCCGTTGATTGCCCTCGAACCACAGCGGGAAGCGATCCCCACGCCGCTTGAAATCCCCGCCGATGCAGTCACCTGCCGTTACCTTTTAGAAATGCGTCCGCTGGGACCACCCAGGGCGGCCCGCACGTTCCAAGGCGAACGCGTTCTCCTGCTGGGCGGTGGCGCACTAGCAGAACCTCTCGTGCAATCGATCCGGCGCGCCGGTGGCAATGTTGAAACGGCGGAGTGCAAAAATCGGGAGCAGGCGATCGGGGCGATCACCGCTGCGGAGAGTCGTGGAGCCGTGCATCATTTGGTGCTGTTGGCCCGCGACCCGGACGGCAAATGCTTGGCATGGCCGGCCGGGAAAGAAGCGCGCGTCGAATCGATGTTCTTCGCCACCCAGCAGTGGCTCACAGCGCGTGAAGCGGCGGGCGACTTAGCCACAGCGAGCCTCACTGCGCTGGTCGATCTGGGCGGGGACTTTGGTCTTTCGGGGCACGTTGCTCGGGTAGAGGGCGGTGCGATTTGCGGACTACTCAAAAATCTCAATCGCGAATATCCCGAAGCGCACGTGCGGGTGGTCGATGCCGTTTCTCAGTTGCCGGCAGAGGTTCTTTGCGAGCGATTCGTGGCAGAGATGAACGATGCAGCCGGTCCTGTTGAGATCGGCCTCTCCACCAGTGGTCGCCATGTGGCGGCGGTCCGTCACGAAGAGTTAGCCGGCCCCGCAAGCCATCTCCCCGAGGCGCTGCAGCGCGGACGTGTCTGGATGGTGACTGGAGGCGCGCGAGGAGTCACCGCTGCCTGTGCCCAACAACTGGCCGCACGCTACGGGGTGACGTTGGCACTAGTCGGTTCGACGCAACCTGTCGAGATCGACCCAGCTTGGCTTGCGCTCGATGCGGATGGATTGAAGCAGTTCAAGGGCGAAACGATGGTGGCTGCCAAAAACCGGGGCGATGATCCGCGGACAGCATGGGGAATAATTGAAAAATCATTGGAAATCCATCACTCACTTGCTGCTCTTTCAGCGGCCGGTGCTGCGGCACACTACGAAGTTTGCGATCTGGCAAATGAAGCGCAAGTCAAACAACTCGTCAACCGTGTAGCGCACAACCTGGGTCCGGTGCGTGGGCTGATCCATGGAGCGGGCTATGAAGCATCGTGTCGATTCAGTAAGAAAACGCCCGAAGGCCTCGCGGCCACGCTCGGGCCGAAGTGCGACGGGCTGGCGCATCTGCTTGCCGCGCTGCACGATACTCCGCTCAGCCAGGTGGTTGCCTTTGGCAGCACGAGTGGCCGTTTTGGTGGTCACGGACAGGCAGACTATTCGGCCGCGAATGATCTACTAGCAAAGCAGGTGGCCGATGCGCGGCGACGGACGGGTCTGGCGGCAACCGTGATTCACTGGCACGCCTGGGGTGGAGCGGGCATGGCCAATCGACCGGAAAGTCGCTTCGTGCTGGAGCAATTTGGATTGCAATTCATGCCGCTCACCGAAGGTGCAACCCGGTTGCTTGCGGAAATGGAGGCTGGTCTCCCGCATGCCGAGGTCGTGATCACCGAACCGAAAATGTGCGCAGGCGCGATTGCCTGGCCCGAGGCAGACCGTCAGAGTGCGGCGGAAAACCATATTGCTGTGCAGTCCGTTGATCAGGCACCGCCGCCTGGCAGTCTGGTGGCTGCAGTCGAGCATACCGGTGGAGAAGCGAGCGTGGCGTTTGAATTGGATCCGACAAAAGATTGTTTTCTCCGGGAACACAAACAACTGGGTCGACCGCTGTTGCCAGCGGTGATGGGTCTGGAATTGATGGCGCAGGCAGCGGTGGCTGCCGGTCAACTAGAGCAGGTCCAGGAAATCCGTAATTTTGTGGTTGAGCGGCCGGTCGTTTTTCCGGTCGAGATCGCACGTACTTTCCGCGTTGCGTCGCAGTATGAAACAAACGGTGTTGCGGCACAGTTGATGGGTCGCCACATGCGAACCGATGGCCGCGTGGCAGAGAACGAACGGGTGCATGTGCGCGGTGAACTCTCGGCCGTACGTTCGAGCGATGAAGTGGTCCCGCTTGGAGATCGTTTGTTCCCCTTCAATCCGATGGTCTATCAGGATGACGGCCTGATGTGGCACGGCCCTGCATTCCGTACCTTACTCGGCCTGTTTTATGAACGCAGTGGTGGTTGGGGAAAACTCAAGGCACCCGATATGAACATTCTTGCCGCTCCACGTACGGCCGCCGGCTGGACCGTCCCGGCTGCCCTGCTCGATGGGTGTACGTACGCTTCGGCCGTCTATTCCTATCTCATGCTCGGCAAACGCGTGGAACTGCCCGTCGCCTTCGATCGCTTGCGCTTTTTCGACAATCCGCAGGTCGACGAGGAGTGTGTGGTTCGAATCCTTTACAAGACGCATAGCGAAAAGGAGACCCAATACGATTTCACCCTGTATGGTGCAGATAATCGAGTTCTTCTTTCGATCGATACGCTCCATCTGGCAGTCATTATGCAGGGTCGTTAAAACACTGAGGGAACAGTCTTCTGATGTTTACTCCACTAAACAACCTACAATTGGGGGCCGAGTATCGAGCGATTGCCCTGCCTGCTTCTGCTGAGGAAGCAAGTGGCGAGTTGCAACCTGCTGAAGTGGACCTGCTCGTGTTGGAATCTTCTGGTGGGCGGCATATTGAGAGTGGCCAAGCCCGTCGTGCGATGGAGCAACTCGCTGCCCGCCATGCGCAGGATCCGATTCGCGTGGCGACGCTCACACCGAGTGGTCGACCGATTGCGATTCAAAACGGCGACAAGGCGGGTGTGCAAGTTTCGGCAAGTCATACAGGCGGTCTGATTGCGGCCGCCGGCCGCAAAGGTTCGAGGGGTGTCGGTGTGGATCTTGTGGATCCTCTCTCTGCGGGCCCGGGTCTCGATTGGTGGGCCGAGGCGAGTGGTCATGCGGACAAGTCACCGGCGATGCGGAGCCACTTTTGGGCGGCCCGCGAGGCGGCCTACAAGGCAGCACAACTCGACATCCCGTTTGCGCCGGCAGCCATTCACGTAGCGATGCTCAGCGACGAAGGGTTTGCCTGGCGGATCGGCACACCGAGCGGCCCGATTGCAGGACGGGGCCGCTTTTTTCGTGCCGGAGACTGTCTGCTCGCAGTGGCTGTGGAGCAGCAGACGGTTTCTGCTGCGAAGTCTGCAGACAAGGCTGCCACATGTTCATAAGCGATACCCACCTGCCATAACACCTTCCAGCTGAAACCTACCGGGACCCTGACGGGTATCAGCGGGAACTCAAAAAAATGTTACTACCGAGTTGGCAGCTTGTGGCTACGACGCATGCGTTCAAGAAAGAGGGCTCTTTCGTCAGCCGCGAACTTTTCGGTCGCCCTCTTTGGTTACGCAAGGAGAAGGGCGAATTCACAGATTCGTGAATGTGTGCGCCCATCGATTTTCGCGCGTTGAATTGCGAACGTGTGGGCACTCGGATGTCCTCCGCTGTCCCTGTCACGGTTGGGAATACGATCGGGTGACGGGCGATACTATTTTTTTTCGACGCTCCTTCTTTTCACCCCCATAAAAAAGACGAGTTCGGTAGGCGGGTTGTACAGGTTGAAAGGTGTGGTTCGGTGGTCTTTGTTTGCCTCGAAGAAAGTGGAATGTCGCTCAGAGAATATCTTGGAGACTTGTGGAAATTGTTCAAGTCGCGCACAGGCCGGCCCAGTGCGATGGTTGCGCATACGATAGACCAGAGCGTTTGTAACTGGAAAAGTGCACTCGAGAATACACTCGAAAGCTACCACGTCGGTTTAGTGCATAAGAAATATCTTGGCGATAGCCCTGAGGGGCTGGATTGCGCGCACGTAATGCAGCCGGATTGGACCTACTTCGAGGGCCCCGAAAATGAGCGTAAAATATTTCAAATAGTGCAGAGGTTCTTGCTCGCTCGAATCGGTAAGGAAACCGATGTCCGCTACAGCCATACCCACATTTATCCAACGCTCACCTTTGGACGCGTCGATGGAATCACCATCTTTTGGGTTTACATTCCGGTTGCGCTTGACCGGTTGGAACTTCGCACGATTGCTTGCTGCCATCAGTCCGATTCGGGCTTGCGTCGTTTCTGGAATTTCGGCTTGCGGCTGCTCGCCAAGGGCGAGGCGCTTTTCTGGCGGAAGGTGGTCAACCAGGATATGGCGCTGCTGCCTGATATCTATCGGGGCGCAAAATCCCAACCTTGCCGAGCAAGGGCTTGATATCCCGCCGCGAAGAGTGGATTCCGTATTTTAAAAAGTGGATTTTTCAGCAAATGGGCAAAAATCCACAACCTACCGGCGAATCCGCCACGAGCGATTCTGTGTGCAATACTTAAGCTGCAACAGAAACACCTTTTGGAGTGCATGGAGCGATGATTGATCTGGAAGGAAAAGTAGCCCTGGTGACAGGCTCGAGTCGCGGGATCGGCAAAGCATGTGCCCTGCGGCTGGCCGAGGCCGGGGCCGATGTGGTGATCAATTATGTCACCAGCGCCAAGGAAGCCGAGCAGGTGGCCGAACAAATTGCTGCGCTTGGCAGGCGTGCCGCGTGCGTGCGCGCGGATGTGAGTCAGGAAGAAGATGTGGAAGAGATGCTCGATTTTGTCCGCGATCAATGGGGACGTCTCGATATTCTTGTGCACAATGCAGCGACCGGCGGTTTTCGTCCGCTCGAGGCAACCACCACCCGTCACTTCGATGCGGCCATGCACACCAATGTGCTTTCGCTCGTGTATCTACTCAAACAGGCAGCACCGCTTCTTGAATCGGAAGAAGCGGCCCGCGGCAAAGTGGTTGTACTCTCTTCGCATGGCACGCATATGGCGCTGCCGATGTACGGTCTCATCGGAGGCTCGAAAGCCGCACTCGTTGCGCTTGCGCGGCATTGGGCGCTCGAACTCGGAGACCGGGGCGTGAATGTGAATGTGGTTGAGGCCGGTCTGGTCGAGACCGACAGCACCAAGCGACTTCCTGGCGCAGACCAAATGTTTGCCGGTCGCGAGCAAAAAACGATGACCGGATCGCGAATGCTTGAAGCGAGCGATGTCGCGGATGCGGTTTTATTTCTCTCCAGCCCCCTCTCTGATTTAGTCCAGGGCCAGACGTTGATTGTCGATGGTGGCGCGGCAATTCACGTATGATCATTTTAAGTATGATGGTACATTAGAGAATCGTGCCTTCCTTAACGGCGAGCGGGTCGACCGAAGCAGGACCAATCGACGGGCTATCGATACAGACAGGACGCGGCGGATGGTGGCAGAAACCAAACCATATCTTCTCCTCACCGGAGCCACGGGGCTTTTGGGCCGTTCTCTCGTTCGCGATCTTTCCTGGGCCGGTTGTCGCCTTGCAGTGTTGGTGCGGCCCAATCGCGCAGCGAGTGGTGCCGAGCGGGTCGATGACCTGCTCTCGGACTGGCTCGAGATTGCCGGCGAGCAGATCGCCGTACCGGTTGTGCTCGAGGGGGATATTTCTTCAGTTGATTGCGGCCTTTCGGCAGAGGCGATCCGTTGGGTGCACCAGCATGTCGGCGAGGTGGTTCACTCGGCCGCGAGTTTGTCCTTCGAATTCCGGGAGGCCGACGGTGAGCCGTATCGCAGCAATGTCGAGGGCACCAAGCACGTTCTTGCTCTCTGCGAGCGTGCGGGTATCCGCAAGATGCACTATGTCTCCACGGCTTACGTTTGCGGATTGCGTGAAGGTGTCATTTGTGAGGATGAACTCGATGTCGGTCAGGAGTTGGGGAACGATTATGAAAAAAGCAAAATACAGTCGGAGCGACTCGTCCGCGAGGCTGCTTTTCTCGACACGCTCACCGTCCATCGACCGAGCGTGATCGTGGGTGATCTGGTGACCGGGTTCACCAATACCTTTCATGGCTTTTATCGGCCGCTGCGTATTTTGCAACCGGTCCTTGCTGCGCTGGTAGAAAACGCGGTTTCGGATGTTGCCTTGATTGAAGAGTTGGGGATGGATGGAAGCGAGCAGAAGAATCTCGTTCCGGCCGACTGGGTCAGTGCCGTGATGGCCCGCATTATTCTGGATCCGGACTTGCATGGAGAAACCTATCATCTCACTTCAACGGCACCGACGAGCGTCGACCAGTTGCGTCAGATCTTTTCCGATCTACTCCTCGAGCGGAGAGAGCAGGATCGCGGTCGCCAACTCGGCGGCGAGGCGGCGGCCAGTTTATTTTCGTCCGAGGTGCTGAAGAAAACGTTTTCAGATCAGATGCGAACTTACAGTGCGTACTGGAAAGATGATCCCACGTTTGACGCTGCGCATCGTGATCGCGCGGTGCCCGATCTTCCTGCCCCGGTCCTGGATGAGGCCGCCCTGCGTCGGTTGTGCGGTTTTGCCCTGGAGCACAATTTTACTTGGGCACCCAAACGCGAGCGGAATGCAAAAGGATCGGCCCGCGGGTTGCTTGAGCGCACGCTCGGGGCAGCAAAATGGTCGCTGCCAGAGGGTGGCTTTGGCCTTGCGGCGGCCGGAGCCGGTGGCGGCCAGTGGACGATCGGTGAGGGAGGCCGCTCGTTGCACGTCGGTTTACCATCAGACGATGCGGTGGCGATTTATCTTGCTGTAGAAACGATCACCGCGCTGCTTACGGGGCAGCTAGATGCAGCTGGCGCCCGGAGTAGTGGTCAGTTAGCGATTGAGGGTGGCAGCACGGCCGAGCGCCATTCAGCGATTGAAGTCCTTACGCGCGTGATGCACGCCGCCCAGCAGTTGCCGGCGAGTGAGGTTTAGAGCGTCACATACCGGTCGTAGTGCGTTAGCAGCAAGCCGCGCTCGGCGACCTTCTGGCCCGTGACCTGCTCCCACGCCTCGGTGTAGGCGGTAAGTTGCGCCGCATACCGCGCCCGAAGCGTTTGCTCGGCTTGGTCTGGATCGTTGCCCACGCGGTCCGATTTGTAATCGACCAGCACCCAGCTATCCTCTTCGCGAAACGCCAAATCGATCACGCCGCGAACGATTTTTGTTTCCGCGCCTTGTGCAAGGCGGATAAACGGCGCTTCGACCAACCGCTGCGGACTTGCCAGCGCCCTTTTCCAGAGCACGCTTTCCTGCACGCGCGCGACCGTTTCCAGAAGCGGTTCTAAAGCATCGGGCGCAAGGTCCGTGTCTTCAAGGAGCGTGCGGGCCAACGGTTCCAGGTCGGCAGTGGGCGCTTCGATCGCCGCTTCGAGCAGGCCGTGCACCACCGTGCCCCACTCGGTGCCATGTTCGCCAGAGGGTGGAATGGTGGCCGGGTCGGTCTCCTTGCCCAGCGCATCGGCCTTGGCGGCAACCACCTGATAGGTTGCCCTGCCGCCGCGTTGCCAAGCGGCGGCGGCGTCTGCTGCAGCGGTGGCGGCCGCAGTCGGGTCGATCGTGATGGCTCCTTTTGCGGTTTGTTTTGTCGCGGTAGCAATCGGGAGTGGAGTAAACAGATCTTGCTCGGCCTCAAAAAAGTCCCAGCTGCCTTGGGAACCTTCGCAGCAGGTGATGGCCACCCCAGCGCGGGCCCGTGTTGCCGCCACGTAGGCGAGTCGGTCGCGTTCGGCTTCAAGAAAGCGGACCTCCTCTTCGGCATGCTCTTCCCAGTCGGCCGGTTGTGCCAGCAGCGGCGGCGTGCCCCACGATCCGGAAGACTCGCTGCGAATGGCAAAGAAACCACGCGTGCCGCCACTTCCGCGGTCGATGTGCAAATCGGCGCCACTGCCCGGTAGTTTTTGCAGGCCTGCTAAAAACACAAAGGTTGCTTCGAGTCCTTTGGCTTTGTGCAGGTTCATAATGCGGACCGGACTGGTGCTGCTCGGGACCACAGCAACCGGGTCTTGCTCCTCATTGCCCGTCCGCCACTGTTCGAGTGTTTCGGTGACGGATTCCAGATTCCAGAGTTGTTCGCGCATCGGGCGGAGTCGCTCGATCACGCCCAGCAGACCCCCGGCCCGCGTGGGTCCATCGCGCGTTACGGCAGCCCGTGCGATGAGTCCGAGCCGCTGGGCGATTTGCTCGACCGCGGCGATCAGGGGCAGCTGCCGCAGCAGGCGGGAAAGAGAGCGAAGCTGTGCGAAGGCCTCGGCCACTGCCTGCATTGTCGCATCGTCGGCAATCGCTGAAGGTGTGGGGGCATCGAGGGTAAAACGGCCCCCTGCCTCCTTCCAGCGGTAGAGCAGCGCGTCGGACAGACCAAAAAGTTCGCTTCGCAAGACGGCCAACACGGCAATCGAGTCTTCACCACGCGCCAGAGCCCGCAGACAAAGCGTTAACAACCGCAATTCGTCGAGCGTTCCCATCGCATTGCCACCGGTCACCTGATGAGGAATGCCCTGCGCTTGCAACTTTTGGCCATAGCGACTCAAGTGTGCTTTTTTCCGGGTGATGATCATGAAATCGCCGGCTTGGGCAGCCCGTAGCGTGCCATCCTTATCGGGTACCTGCCACTGCCGGTCGATGGCCTCTCGGATCAAGTGTGCAATCTGCTCCGCTTCGTACTCGGTGCGGGCTTCGATGTTCGGCAGCTTCGGTATTTCGAGGCGATGCAGGCCGATGAGTTCGCCCTGCGGCAGTGCCTTGCGGCCCGCATCCATGGCCACAAACTGGGGCACCTGGTCCGATTCCTTCTCGGCAAACACACCGCCGAAGAGCGTGTTGACCCAGTCGATCAGATTCGCCTGAGAGCGGAAGTTGGTCGAGAGGCTCAAAACCTTTCCGCACTGGGCGATCATTTGTTTCACCCGCCGGTAGGTCACAATATCGGCGCGGCGGAAACGATAGATCGACTGTTTCGGGTCACCGACCACAAACAGTGAACCCGGTTTGGGCTGGCACTGCGCCCAATCATTCTGATGCACATCGTCGGCCGTGAGTAGCAGCATCACCTCGGCCTGGATCGGGTCGGTGTCCTGAAACTCATCGACTAGCAAGTGGGTAAACCGGTTTTGAAAGTAACGGCGGATCGCCGGTCCCTGACGCAACAGATGGGCTGCCCGCATCAGCAAATCCTGAAAGTTCAGCCCGCCTTCACTCTGCAGCCGCTGCTGATAGATTTCCAGAGCCGGCCGGATGGCCTCCAGCACCGCGCTGTAGCGATACTCGCGCCACGGTTGCAGGAAGGGTTCGGCATGCTGATGATAAAAATTGGTCCAGCGTTCAAGTTCCGCCAGCGCCTGCTTGCCTTTTCCGGGCCAGTTTTTCTGCGTCACATCCCCGTTGGCCTTGGATTCAAAGAATAGTTCCAAAATCCGGGCTACATTTTCGTGCCGGGTAAGGTCGAGCACCCGTGCCATCCGGGCAATCTGTTCGTAGCGCGGCATCAGCCGTTCGCTCGGCCCGACAGTCTCAAATGGAGTGAGCGAGCGCATGTGATCGGCATACGTCACCAGCGCGGTGCGCACGGCATCCACTTTGGGCAGCGGTGTTGTCGGTTCGGGCCACTGCTGCACATCTGGAAAATCGCAGAACCTGAGAAAGGCACCGCGGAGCTGCGTGATTTCGAGTCCCACATCGGCCAATCCGGTCGTGATCGCAGCGGCTTCACGGTCCTGGTCTCCACGGGTCACCAGCCCATCGATGTACTGCTTCCAGACGTCGCGGCGCAATAATTCGTCGGTCACCTGGTCGAGTTCGGTGAAGTGGATATCAACTCCCGCCTCGACCGGTCGCTCGCGAAGAATGCGGCCACAGAACGAATGGATGGTGCCGATAAAGCAGCGGTCGATATGGGAAAGCGCCTCGTGGAGCCTTGTTTTCTCCTCGCCCGCTCTTTCGCGCGCTGCTTTTTCCAGGCCGACCTGGAAGCGACCGCGAATTTCAGCCGCCGCTTTCCGCGTGAAGGTCACCGCGGCAAGGGTATCGATCGCAAGATGCCCACCGGCAAGCAGGTTGACCATCCGCTCGATCATCGACGTGGTCTTTCCCGTCCCGGCAGCGGCCTCGACGAGGATCGTTGTCGCGAGCTCGGTGCCGATGGCGTCGCGCTGCGGTTGATCGCTGAGGGTTTTTGTCGGCATCACTTCTTGCCCCGCTTTTTCTTGGGGCGCAGCTCGCGGATGGGCACCAGCAGTGGGTTATCTTCGTGATGTATTTTTGTTTTACTCGCCACAGTCAGCGCTTTCGTATCGCCACAGGCGGCTGCATAATCGCAGTAGCCGCAGTCTTTTTCGTTGTCGGTGGGCACGAAGGCCCCGGTGGCAATCAGCTGGCAGAGCCGATCGATAGTAGGCAACCCTTCGGCAAGTTCCTCGCGAGTCCAGCCGATCCGCCGGCCCCAGACCTTCTGGCTGGGAAAGAAGTAATTGAATTCGGCCGCTTCGGCCGCCGGTCCGTAATGCTCTTTAAGGATCGGTTCGATCATGGCCATGTAGAGTGCGTTTTGCACGACGCGGCCCTGCTGGAAGGGCGATTGTTTGTCGAATTTATAGGTGCTGCCGGTTTTGTAATCGCAGATTGAAAAGCGGTTCGCTGCCATCTGGTCGATCCGATCGATCTGCCCACGGGTACGGAAGCTACCTCCGCTGGGAAGATTGATCTCTGCCGGTTCGAGCCGATCGAGTCTTGTTCCCGGTCCCTCGAGTGGAAGTCCGACCGATGTCTCAAACACTTCCGGGCGGTGCGTACGGCAATAATCAGTTTCCACATCGAGAAAGACGCGGGCTGCGGTTTCCAGTTCCTGCCGCTGGCGGAGAAAGGCGGCTTCACTCGGCGGGGGCACCCGATCGCGATAGATGGCAATGCGTTTTTCCAGTTCCGCCAGCAGCGGTTGCTGATCCGATTTGCGATCGGGCATCTTGCCCGCAGCGACAAGGTCGGTGAGAAACGCTTCGAAGACTTCGTGCAGCAGCGAGCCGAAATCGAGCGGATCGAGCCAGCGATCCGGATCGACTTCCAACTCTTCGAGTCGTTTGATGCCCAGTCCATAGCGGAAAAAATAACGCAGCGGACACGCGCCGGCCGTTTCCAATCCGCTGGCCGAGACGGTAGCGTTGGCCGTCCGCGGATCGAGCGCCGGTCCGGCCTGTGGCACGCAACCGTCATACTCGGTGAACGTCTCTCCTTGGCGGGCTGCAGCAGCCAAGCGGCCGCTGCCGAGATGGCCGTAGCGGGTAAAGAGACTTTTTTCGGCATCTTTGATCAGCCGTGGTCCGCAGAGCTGCGCAAGCCACCACTCGGTTTCATCGAGCACGGTGTCGCTGCCCACAAAGCTACAGGGAGGATGCAGCGCGGTTTGCACTTCTTCTTGATCGGCTTCGTTGTGGCCCGTGTTGATCCGATAGGCCGCGAGAAAGAGCGGGCTGGGAAAACGTTCGCGGTCGTCGGCTAAGTCCCAGCACGGATAGCTGAGCGTGAGCTGGGGACCGGTGCGACTGAGCGTGCGGATGAAATCCTGCACACTTCGCTCCACCACCTCACCACTGCGCGCGAGCGCTTCGCTCAATTGTTCGCGTTCGCTATCGAGCAAAATCGGGTCCTGCGTGGCGTGTCCGGGAAAGCGTCCGTCGTCGAGTCCGAGGACAAAGGTTTGCCCGCGCCCGGAATGGCCGCCGGTGAGCACGTGGGCGACATGCAGTTTGCCGGGTCGGGGTCCGCTACCGAGAATCCGTTTGCGTTCGGCCAGTGATTCGAGATGGGCGGCCATTTGCGCTTTAGTCGGCTCGCCCAATTGGGGAAGCCACCGCGTCATGGAGCGAATATCGGTGAGTAAGCCATCGCGGGCGTAGTTGTCGATTTCAGTCCGGCCATAGGCCAGTTCGCTGAGAAACGTAGCCGCACTCGCCA
>CAUZBD010000018.1:0-12678 GCA_963577795.1 Planctomycetota bacterium
TCTGTTTGATCGATACCATAAACGCCAAAAAGACAAAAATCGATACACTCCATGCAGTTGGTACAGCGACTCATATCAATCACCGGATACCAACGTCTTTCCGTTGTTTCTTCAATGACGGTTGCCTTGTCGTGTGACGGTTCTGTGGCGGTGTTGAATTGGTGTTCGATATTGCCAGGTGGTGGTTGAATCATCCGCTGCACATGCTCTTGTTTCGGATTCCCGTTGAGCCAGCCAAGGGGCTCGACGGTTTTGACTTGTGCCTCCTCCGCGATGCGTTTGATTTCTTCAACAAAAATATTGGGATCGGTCGCGGTGGCAAGATTGAGGCAGTAAATCTTGCGATCGGGTATTTCGAGCGATTCAATCACGCGTTGCGTTGCGGAATCATCGGCTTCCTCTGGGGCGAGACTTTCATCTACCGGATCAGCATCGTCACTTTCCTCGGTTTCCTCCTTGAGGAGTGTGATCCCCTCTTGGCCGAGGATGCCATTGCGGTTGAGAATCCACCGGATGGCCCTAGGATACATCCTAGCCAGCACGAGCATGTCGTGTGTGATCCCTTGAAGACAAAGCATTGCCGATCCATCTGCCGTCAGATCGTAGAGATTGGGAATCACGGTGACTTCGACTGACCGCTCGGTCAAAAGTCGGGCCACAATTTCCTCTTCCAGTTTTCGCTTGGCCGGATGATGGCTCTGTCCCTGGGACACCACGACTGCGATGCGGCTTGCCATGTCAGGTACACTCAATAAACGGGGTTTAGCGCGAAAAAAAGCCGTCACGAACACCACCTATCGTAATCGATTTCCTGGCGTTCGCAACGGTCGAGGTGTACACGGCGTTGGCTGGCTCTAGTGGTTCAGCTGCCCTTTAATTGTTTTTTGTGTAACTTTCCAAACCGCTTGCAGGTGTTCGATGTAGTCTGCAGGCTCCAGCAGTGCATCTGCTGGAGCCTGCATTTCAAAAAGCCATCCTGTGCCGTACTTATCGACGTTGATTGCGGAAGGATCTTTCAGCAGGAGACGATTAAACTGGTGGATTGTGCCGGAAAGCGGAGCATGCAAAGAACTCTCAGCTTTACTGCTTTCGATATCTCCAATGTGTGCGCCTTGCTCAACCTGCATGCCGGGAGCTATTTCCCAATCTAAAAAATAAACATCCTGGAGCAGGCGTACTGCGTAGGCAGCGAAACCAAATCGCCAACTGTCGTCGCTTGGGAGCGCCCACATATGGTTTTTGGCGTATTTGCGATCAGTCGGGAAGAGTGCCTCGTATTCTCCCATTTTAAAAACGAGGTTCATGTGTAGCGAATCCCCTGATGCTCTGGCTCGAAGAATGCCGGCAAGAGACCATCGATCCTCAACAATCCTTCACGTGAGATAATCACTTCCGTTCCTTCGATCGAAAGATAACCATCGGCGCGATACTGCGACCAAACTGGTTTCCATTCGGAGAGAATATCGACACCGAATTTCTTCTTGAAATAAGTGGCATCAATACGACCTTTTTTCAGTTGGAGGATCATTTCCCGAATGAGAGCCTGATGCGGTGTGGGACAGAGTCCGCGTCCCAGCGGGAGTTTCCCTTGCTCTAAATCACCAACGTAGTCGTTCCACTCAGGTTTGTTTTGATAATGGACTCCTGAAAGGTGACCAAAACTGGCGATACCGGTAGCAATTAAGTCACTTCCTCGCCAGAGATGATCCCGATAGCTGAATTGCACTTGCTCCGGATCACGCACCAGCGTGTAGCCGCTCGAAACCCTATAACCCGCCGACTCGAGCGCAGAAAATGCTTGTGCGACCCATTCTCTTTTCTGTGGCCAATCGGCCACGGCCACGACTGTCTCGCCCTCGACAATGTCTTGAGAATAAACCGTATTGAAGGGTAGTTCCATTTGATAGATCGTGACGCTGTCGGGCGCAAGGGCAAGTGTACGCTCAATACAGTCCTGCCAATTGGCCGAATTTTCTCCCACCATTCCGGCAATCAGGTCGATGTTGACGCTGTCAAAATTTGCGTTCTGAATCCATTCCCACGATTGGTAGACTTCGGCTGCCAAATGCGCGCGGCCATTTTCCTCAAGTACGCGATCATCAAAGTTTTCGATACCGAGACTCAACCGCGTGACCCCCAGATCCTTGAGCGTTTGAATCTTCGGTGCCGACAATGTTCCCGGTTCGCATTCGAAGGTCACCTCCTCGGCTTGTTCCCAGCCAATATGCTCTCGCAAACGATCGACAAGATACACAAGTTGCTTGCTGCTGAGAAAAGACGGGGTTCCTCCGCCAAAATAGACGAACCGGAAGGGACGCTCCCTCATCACAGGAAGCTGGCTGACGAGTTCGATTTCGCGACAGAGCGCCGCCAGATATTCTTCAATCTGACCGCTATTTTTTTCTGTAAACACTTTAAAGTAACAGAATTTGCACCGCTTCCTGCAAAAGGGGATATGCAGATAGAGACCGAGAGGTAGTTCCGTCGGTGGCCCCCGCATCGCGGATTCTACGTCGGCCACATTTTCCGGCTTCCACTGAGAAAAAGGTGGATAGTTGGAGATGAAGTAGCTTCCCACATCCGTTTTCGTACTCTCGGTTGCCATCGAATGCCTTCTACTTTTATCGCCGTAAAGAGTCTGCGGTTACTTTTCTTGCTTCTCACCGAAACAGTAGAGGACACCATCGCCGTTACCGATGACCAGACGACCATCAGCAACCGACGGAGAAGCCGTGAACGCAGAGCCACCATCAAATGACCATACCAGATCACCACTTTCCAGATCGAGTCCATACAGCCGCCCATCGGTCGACCCTACATACACGCGTTTGCCAGCAACCACAGGTGAACAGTCGACGCGGCCCTTCGTCCGGAACGACCACTTCAGTTCGCCATCGCTCCGCTCAATTCTTTCAACGAGTTGGTTGCGACCGCCAATCACAACGGCTTCTGCAGTCACCGCCGGACTTGAGCGATACGAAATTTTGCGGCGCGGATTTTGGTAGGTCCAGAGAATCTTTTTTTGCCGCCAATTGACGCTGAATAACTTGGCCCCCTCGGTGCCAAAATAGACGTCTTCTCCGTATACGGCGGGAGTCGAGAGTGTGGGGTCGCCGATCTCGATCGTCTCACAAGGGGATCCGGTTTCCACATCAATCACGTGCAACTTGCCATCACACCCACAGACGAAAGTATGTTTCCCCTCGAGCGTGGGCGTACATTGGATGCCCCCACTCGCTTCGATGGTATATTCCCAGAGGATTTTTCCGTCCACAAGGTTCAATCGATACAGGGTGCCGTTTTGTGAGCCGATCAGCACACTTTGCTTGTAAAAGTTTGGGCTCGAGTTTATCTCCGCTTCGGTATTCTGCTCCCAGAGCAGCGTGCCTGTTTTGGCGTCCATGCAGTGAATCACCCCATCGCTGTCGCCTACGACCACGCGGCCCTCACGTACGGCTGCCGAACCGAGAAAGCCGAGTTCGACTTCACGACTCCAAAGTTCTTTCCCGGTTTCTAAATCGATTGCATAAAATTTACTTTCTGCATCCCCGATATAGATCACTCCTTCACTGATAGCAGCGGTCGCGGCAAAGAAAGTATCGGCAGCATGAAATGTCCATAGAGTTTCAAGGTTCTCTGGCAGTGCGCAGGTAGCAACACCCGTTCCCGCGGTGTTTCCCCGAAAGAGAGGCCATGCACCCGGTTCTTCTCCGCGGAGACCCGTTCCGCCGGTGAGGGCGCAGCACCATAGGCTGACCAGGAGCCATGTCCGGAACCGCGTTGCGTGCGAGTGAGTGAGCCAGTCCATTGAGATGATTCTCAGAAAGCAGCGAGGTAAAGTTCGTGGAACTGCTTCACTTCTACTTTACGTGGGTTAAAACCCGCCGTCCACTGCTGGGCTGCTAAATCAGCCAGTTCCGTCAGAACCGATTTTTCGACCCCTAGGTCTTTTAAGCAGATTTTGAGCTCCGCCAGTTCCAACCAACGCGCTATTAAATCTGCAAGCCCTTCCACTCCCGTCAACCGATGGGAGCCAAGTGACGCCTCGACCGCCGAAAAAAGTTCGCAGTACGCATCCTCGGCTACCGGTGCATTGAAGGTGATGACATGGGGCATCATCACGCCAACGGCCTGCCCATGTGTGATGCCAAACTTGGCCGTAAGAGGATTGGCCATTGCGTGGGCGGCTCCGAGCATGGAATTTTCAATGGCGAGACCTGCAAAACAGGCCCCAAGCTGCACTCCACCACGCGGTTCAATTTCTTCTGGTGCCGCAAGCACGCGGGGAAAATTTTCTGAGAGCAAACGCCAAGCCTCCCGACTGTAGGCGGCTGAAAATGGATTGCGTTTGGTCGTCACAAATGTTTCGACAGCGTGTGTGATTGCATCAATCCCTGTGAGGGCCGTGACATGTGGGGGTTGCGTTTGTGTCAATTCGGGATCAAGCACCGCAATCCGGAATGCTGCCCGGCGGTCTCCGCAAGCCATCTTCTGACCGGTTTCGGGATGTGAAATCAGAGCAAAACTTTGCGTTTCGCTTCCGGTCCCTGCAGTCGTCGGTACGGCGATCATCGGCAACAGCGGCCCTGTGGTTTTGCCGATGCCCCAGTAATCTTCCATATTGCCACCGCAGGAAAAAACGAAATTGATACCCTTTGCGCAATCCATTGAACTTCCCCCACCGAGTCCGACGATCAGGTCGGGTTCGATGCATTGGGCGGCGATCACTCCACGCTCCACATCGTGTGTAGTGGGGTTCTCGTGTACAGCATCAAAGAGGTGTGTCTCGATTCCTTCCCGTTCGAGAGCTTCTATCCCCCGGGCGGTATGCCCTGCCGAAACAATGCCTGTATCGCTGACCACCAGTGCCCGGCGTGGAGACCACTCCGCAGCGAGTTGACCGAGTTGATCAATCGAGCCGCTGCCAAAAACAATGCGGGGTTGTGGACGAAGATCGAACGATTTCATGAGGCAGGCGTATTTGTAGAGGTTTTGTTGACCGACGGTTCGCCTGCTCCGCGACTGGTGCCCGCCGTTTGCAGGGCCCGTGCGCGGTAGAGAAAGTCGACTAAATTACCCTCGTGCGGTTGCAGCCAATCGAGTTTGATGGTTCCGACCGGCCCGAGATTCAAGCGATCAATGTGTGTCGCGTTGATAAGTTCTTGTTCGAAGTCTGGATTCCGGGTGATTGCCGATAAAACTAAAGTCCGGCCAATCTTTTTGAGCATCTGCGGTTGCGGACATTCGACCACAGAAACAAAGGGAAACATGAACTCCTTACTTGCAATAGCCGGAGTTGCATCACGGCAGTGGATAACCATCGGTCTAAGATAGGCGTAATCGGGGTGTTCAACCAACCGTGGGCCGAACGCTTGTGTGCAATCGGTAACCCCCGATTCCTGCAGATCATTTTCGATCGTACTCCAGGTGCCGGTGGCCATTTGCGGGTTTGTAAAGGCGGCAAGTTGTGCCTGATCGTCTTCCGGTGGCAGCGGTTCCACCGGACCCAACCGATCAGCCAAGGCTTCGGCCATTTCGCGGGTATGCCGCGATGCCCAGATTCCCGAGGCGTTGATGCAGCTGCGTCCGCTGTTGGCTAACACGCTCTGCACCATCAAATCAAGATAGTCTTCCCAGTCGTCAACCAAATCGTCGCCGAACAAAATTTTGCTGTAACCAGGGCCATGCACCTGGACTGTTGGATTTCCTTGGTACTGCTCGACCGTTGATTCGCTACCAAAAATCATGCAACGGGCCGAACCTGCAAGCACCGCCGCTCCGACGTCGGCTCCCTCACCGGGATAGATCGAGAACACTTCCGGAGGAATTCCTGCCTCACAAAAAGCAGAAAACATACGGTAGGGCGTCCACGGCTCCAGTGTTCCCGGTTTCAGCACCAGGCCCATTTGCAGTGGAATCACAGGGAGCCACAACGCGTGAACGCCCGGTGAGTTGGAAGGGAGTACAAGGCCTAACGCGTCCGTCTGCGCCTGATAACTGACAATCACTCCGCGTCCCTCATCACCAAATCCGCGTCGGAGGATTTCCAGGTCCAAGCCTCGGGTCAACGCGTCGAGAACTTGTTTCATGTTTTCGAGTACGAAGCAATTTTTTTCCATGTTGCTTCGACACATATGTTCGGGCAATCCCGTGGTGGCCGATTGGGCTCGGGCAAACTCAGCAGGGCTCTGCGTCCCATTTCCCATCGGCAGCGTTGCCTCGCGAAAAAGCGTTGCCGCATTCGCCGTGCGGTCAAGCAACTCTTGTGGAGAAAACGCAGTCAAACACTTTCGAGCTAGATTGGATTTAGCCAGGTCGCGTTTCACGATCCCTGAGCCAGCCTGACTGATCGCTGCAATCGGTTCGCCGGTAACAAAATGCCGAACCTCTTTTTTTTCGAGCGAGTCGTAGGGTTTGCCCCAGCGGATAACAGGTATTTCAAGCATGATGGCAGCAGCGATTAGGATTGGATTATTTGGAATGCAAGTTGACGAACTTTATTCAATAGACGCCCACCGTCGTCGAGTCGGCCAGTTTATGAAATGGACGCACACCACTCACACCATCCCACGGATAAAGCGTGCAGGGTGGTTCTCGCTCGCCTTCATCGCGCTCGAGAAAACCAGGAACGAAAAATTCTTTTGTCAGCGTAGTGAGTCGCACCCGTCCCGTTTCACCATAGGCAACGAGTTGGTCGGGGTTATCGGGGTTGACCACTTCAAGCACAGCACGAGGTTGCGGAGCATAGTAGGCGATCTTGTATCCGTCTTCTGCGACGACCGGACGACTGCAGGCTAAGCCCATGAGTGTGTTCCCGTAGGTGGGTGTCATGTAGACTCCGCCTTCAGACGCAGGACCACCCAAGAGTTCTTCCGTTGCAAATCGAGTCCACTGCGGAGTGAATTCCGTTCCACCCGAAAAAATACCTGTTATGCCTACCTCCGAAATGCTGCTTCCACGGGCCTCGAGGGCCAACGCCAGGGCTTCGAGTAATTTTGGCGTCGCAAACAGGCAGCGTATGTCGTGGCCGGCATCGAGAATGGTGAGCGCTTGATCGATGCAGTGCGTCTTGTATTCTTCCAGGTGTTCGACCCAACCCTTTTTGATCAATTTGATGACCCAGCGGGGATCCAGATCGATGCAAAAACAAATCCCGCCGCGATACTGGCAGAGATGTTCGACTGCCAGTCGTAATCTTCTGGGGCCGGAGGGGCCCAGCATCAGCCAGTTTGCTCCTGGGGGAAAATATTCGTCGGGAATCGTTGCACTGAAAAGTTCATAATCGATGCGAAAGTCATCGATGACGATTCGCGATTTGGGGATCCCTGTCGTTCCACCGGTTTCGAAGACGTAGGTGGGAGCGTTTTCATAGGCCTTCGGTACCCACCGTCGCATTGGTCCCCCCCGAAGGTCTTCGTCATCGAAGGGTGGAAATTTTTTTAAATCGGCAAACGATTGGATATCTGTCTGCGGATCAAAGGAAAGTGTCTCAGCGCGGTCGAGCCAATAGGGACACCCACTCGCGGGATCGAAATGCCAACGCACTATCTCACACACATGCGCATCAAGGACCGCTTGGGCCTCTGCCGTCGGGCCACCAGGCTCAACCATTTCCATTCACCTTGTCCATGCGAAAAAGGGTCATAAAAGTCACCGACCGCGGTCGGTCGTTGAAGGGACACGAATCACGAGCGTATTGAGCGCACCAAGTAAGATAGGGTCCAAAAGACGAAAAGTCGAGGGTTGACGCTCGCTGTAGTGCGAGGACCAAAGAGAATAGCTGCTTCGCTGAAACGGAGGGCATCCGTAAAAGCAGGGCATCAGTCGTGCCGCGGGGTTTCTCCGCCACCCTGGCTTAACTGAGAAAGCATCTGCAAGACACCATTGAGGTGTGCGAGTCTCGGTCCGAACCGATCGACGAATTCGTTGAATACAAATTCACCCTCTTCCATAGCCTCGGAGTTTTCCTCGACTTCGCGGGTCAAGTTTTGGAGGAATTCTGCCTGAACGCGGGCCAGAGATTCGGCCGCATGTCTACAACTCTGAGCCAACCCCGGATTGGCCTGACGCCACTTTTGTAGCTCGTCGCCCCGTTGCCGTTGATTCGCCAGAGCACTGGCAGCAATATCTTCAAGCAGGTCGTTGTTGCGATCGAGAGCCGACAAAATTTGGTGTAGTAACTCGACCTGTTCGCTCTCGTGCCCGCGGGTCTGGGAAGCGTTGTCCCCCTGTGCCCCGGCAGTGATATCGATTTGAGAAAACAGTTGGGACGCCTGCTGAGGATCGCGAGACATAGGGCGGGTTCTCCTCTAGTTATGCAGCGCGTCAGACGCCCTGCGGATCGGCGGGCCGCCAAATCACCACAACATGGGGCAATCGACAGACTCCGAAACAGCGTTTTCGATTCTAACGCGCGTCTGGTGCCGTGTCGAGCAGTAACCGCTCTTTTTACAGACAAACAAGAGAACAGACGCTGTATCACCATCAGTTGAGCGACATTCGGGGCTCAAGTCCTGGCTCCTGCAAACCCGATACAGACAAGAGGGGATAGCACCATAGGAATATCAGAAAAAGGGCTCAGCAGGTCCAGCGGAGTCGGTAGATGAGGATGTCCAACCTTATGGATAAAAACAGGTTAGGTTTTCTGACCATCGCCACAGATCCCTCCCAAGCCCGGATCGGGGGACTGCTCTTGGTCAATGCTAGCGGTCGGCCCCTGGAGTTCCATTGTACGGCGGCGGTGAAGCCGAATCGTGCCCAGGAAATTCTCTACGGACCGACGCTCGAGGAATACCTCTGTGGCGAGCAGATTGGAATGGCGCTTTGCGATGCGATCAAGCATCATCCATCATTAATGCTTACGGATATTCCGGAGGTTCTCGCGCTGCGGCCCATGGTTGAGTTTCCCCTGCTCATGGTGGTCACCGAAAAAAATAAACAGCAAAAGCTTCCAAGCCAAGTTGTCCAATCGACCCAAGGTGAAAATACGGTTTGTGTGCGAACCGCATATGAAAAGGACCTTCTTGCTGTCGAAGCAATTCTTCAAGGGATGGCGGCGGTTCTTGATCTTGAAGAACCATTCGGCCGAATTCACGAAGCAATTTCCGAGGCCCAAGGTGGAATTCGTAAACAGAAAGTTGCCTAGTGCCTGTTGGCCTATCCACCTGCCTCCGGTGAGGACGAACCCTGAAAGAGAGCGTTCGATGTTGGGCAGCAAACGAGCGTCGACGAATGCGCACCAGACGGACATCGGTGTCACGCCGACCGACCTGACACTGCCGGTTGCACTTTTCAGTACCGGTTGGCAAACCGCGCTGCACAGACCGCCGAAGATCACCGTCCACGCGCAGGAGATTGCAGGAACGGGGCCTGGCGTTGTTTCTCTCGATCTTCGTGGAAAACCGCCGAAAGTGTCTCGGTTTGTTTTCGCGTCTGATCCATCCACGACCGCGGATTTTATGGGAGAGCGGGGTGGGCATAAATCAGCTAGCCTGCCTCCCAGGACAAAACGAGACAGGACGAAGCCCGCAACGCGTATTACGCCACCAGCACATACGATCAAGTTGGAAGAACGACTATGGTATCTACTGCAACCCTCGCTCGAGGAACTTCTCTCGGAAGCATCACTTCGCCTTCCGTTTGATCCTTTTCCGTATCAGATTGCCGGGATCGCCTTTTTATTTCCCCGTTACGCCGCTGTGCTTGCCGATGAAATGGGACTCGGTAAGACAATGCAAGCCATCACGTCACTCCGCCTTCTGTTGCATGCTGCCCAACTTCGCCGCGTTCTCCTTATCTGTCCGAAACCGCTGGTGACAAATTGGCAGCGAGAATTTTCGGTCTGGGCACCAGAAATACCTTTGAATGTTATTTCCGGAAATGCACAGCAAAGGGCCTGGAAATGGAATCACCCGCAAGCAGTCTTGACGATCGCAAACTATGAATTGGTGCAACGCGATCATGCTTTACTCCACGATACACCCCATCCATACGACCTGGTGCTTCTGGACGAAGCACAAAGGATTAAAAATCGCAAAGGTGCAACAGCAAGTGCTGTGCGGGCGATTCCAAGAATCCGTAGTTGGGCACTGACTGGCACCCCGGTCGAAAACAGCATAGAGGATCTGGTAGGGATTTTTGAATTTGTGGCTCCTGGCCAACTCGATGATCAGATGCGGGCCACTCAAATGGCAAAAAGAGTTTCCGACTATGTGCTGCGACGTACGAAGGACCAGGTATTGAGCGATTTGCCACCTAAACTGGTTCGGAATGCGGTGATTGATCTGACACCAAGTCAACGCGAAAGCTATCGGAAAGCGGAGGAGGAGGGTACCGTGCGGTTAAGCAAAATGGGTGCCTACGCGAACGTTACCCATGTGTTCGAGTTAATTTTGCGACTCAAGCAGATTTGTAACTTTGATCCACTGACCGACGAAAGTGCTAAAGCGGATCATCTCTGCGCTAAGCTAGAGGAGATTGCGGCAAGCGGTAAAAAGGCAATTATTTTTAGCCAATATGTGGTGACTCTTGAAAAGTTATTCACACGTCTTTCTGGTATCGGCGCGGTGCAGTACCACGGAAAAGTTCGACCTCGCATCCGCGAACAGGTTCTGCATCAATTTTGTGAAGATCCGAGTACGCATGTGATCCTGATGAGTTACGGTGCGGGGAGTGTTGGTTTGAATTTGCAGGTCGCAGAATACGTGTTTCTGTTTGATCGCTGGTGGAATCCTGCCGTCGAGGATCAGGCAATCAATCGGGCGCATCGCATCGGGGTTGCAGGTCCAGTGACCGTGACGCGATTTCTTGCGCAGGCAACCATTGAGGAGCGAATTGACGAAATTCTCGAGCAAAAGCGAGAGATATTCGAATCCATTTTTTCTCCACAAGGGTCGGGTCCCAAAAATATGGGTCTCTCCCAACAAGAGATCTTTGGACTTTTCAGCCTGCACTCTCCACAAGGCCCCATCTCGGGCGCAGCCTAGGCCTGGATGCGGCTCTCGGCACCGGGTGGCAGCCCGGTTATCCTCTGCCACTTTTCGCCATAAAATGCTGTTAGGCATAAACTGGTTGACTGCGTAAGCGACGGGCGACGCAGTTGGAGGAGAGAGCTTTTTCCGGTGTACCAGGTTGTGCCAAACCATTTGTGCACATCACGATCAATTCCGTAGCGACAATCAATGGCGGTTTCACATTACAATTACGACGTGCTTGTGGTCGGTGCCGGGCACGCGGGTACGGAGGCAGCCTTGGCGGCCGCGCGACTCGGTGCCCGCTGTTGTTTACTGACGACCAACGTCGATAGTGTTGCGCAGATGAGTTGCAATCCGGCGATTGGCGGTGTCGCGAAGGGACAGATCGTGCGGGAAATAGACGCCCTCGGCGGGGTCATGGGCCAAGCAATTGATGCGACCGGCATCCAGTTTCGCCTGCTCAACCGTCGCAAGGGCCCGGCGATGCACAGTCCCCGGGCGCAGGCCGACAAAAAAGCATATCAGCAATTTGTGAAGTTGCAGGTTGAGGAACAGGAAAATCTCGACCTGCGGCAGGAGGTCGTTGAAGATCTGCTGGTGGAGACCCAACAGGGTCAGTTGCAGATTCGAGGTGTTTCTGTCGTCGGCGGTGCCTGCTTCCACGCCCCTGCCGTTTTGCTTACCACGGGAACTTTTTTGCGGGCCTTGATGCATATGGGCGAAGCAAAAACGGCGGGTGGTCGGGCAGGGGAGGGAACCACCAGTGGGATCAGCGGAGCTTTGAATCGTCTGGGCTTTCGTACCAGTCGGTTTAAAACAGGAACCCCGCCACGACTCAACGGACGAACGATCGACTATGCGGCCACCGAGATTCAGCCGGGGGATCAGGACCCGCAAGCCTTTTCTTTTCTCACCGACAACTTGCACGTTGAACAGCTTCCCTGCCACATCACATACACGAATCCGGAAGTCCACACGCTGATTCGCAACAACCTTCAGCGGGCCCCGATGTATTCTGGACAGATCCAAGGCAGCGGACCCCGATACTGTCCATCGATCGAGGATAAAGTTGTCCGGTTTGCAGACAAAGATCGCCACCAATTGTTTCTCGAACCGGAGGGGCGGTCGACGCGGGAAGTTTATGTCAACGGAATTTCGACAAGTTTACCTCGCGATGTGCAGGACGCAATGTTCCGCTTAATTCCAGGGTTAAAGCGCGCGCAAATTATGCGCTATGGCTATGCGGTGGAGTACGATTTTTGTCCACCCGAGCAATTGCATTCGACTCTGGAGACCCGCCGGGTGCGGGGCCTCTATTTTGCGGGTCAGATTAACGGGACCACCGGTTACGAGGAAGCGGCTGCCCAGGGACTTTTGGCGGGGGCCAACGCAACGCTCAAACTCCGCGGTGCGGATCCGCTGGTCCTTTCCCGTGAGCAGAGTTATATCGGAGTCCTGATCGACGATCTGGTCACTTGTGGTGTCGATGAACCTTACCGCATGTTCACCAGTCGGGCCGAGTATCGCCTCCTCCTACGGCAAGATAACGCCGATCGCCGTTTGACTAAGCTGGCATACGCTTGCGGACTGGCAAGTCGGGAACGCTTCGACCGGGTGACTTCAAAGGAGGCCTCGATCGACAGAGTGAAGGCGACACTGGCGAAGGAGCGAACGGAGGGTTTTACGCTTGAAAAAATGCTTTGCC
>CAUZBD010000019.1:0-12447 GCA_963577795.1 Planctomycetota bacterium
GTGGTAAAGATGGAGCAACCATCCAGCACTGGCTTGGCATCCCCTGGGAAAGCCCCGACGTCATCCTCTTGCCGGGCTTTCATACCCCCACTGAAAACGGATTAAAAAAGATGAAAACAAAGGGAATCAGTCGGATGGGTGATGAGCTTTTCCTGACAAGCATGGGGCTCTTGGGTGCCGGTAGTCGTACGCTCCTCCTGAGCCGATGGCGAACTGGGGGTAGAATCACGGCTGATTTACTGAAGGAATTCATCCAAGAGTTGCCAAACACTTCGGCACCCGATGCATGGCAGCGGGCGGTGCAAATTGTGGATCAGACCCCGCTCAATCCGGAAACAGAACCCCGCGTCGAAGCGGATCCTGATGGGCCGCAAGTCACGGGAGGACATCCCTTTTTCTGGAGCAGTTTTGTCCTGATCGACCCTGGGGCGGCAGGGATCGCCGGAAAAAAAGAGTCGCCGGAAAATTTGGCGTTTCCCGATGCGGCAGAGGACGGCGAATAAAAAATCGGCTCTGCCGACTCATTTTGTTAAATGATCGTAAGTGCTTGGTCTTAAAAATTCTTATGGCGCTATTTCATGGGCGCTATGCAGGGGCAGCAAAATTTTTATAATTTACGGTTTCGTTTTTTTAACAATGAACCGTTTCGGCTAAGCCTAGAGTTGCGTCAGAAAAGGCTTATGATGGTGGGTTCCTTGGACTTGGCATTCCACAGCCGTAGGACGTGAAATTTGTACTTTACCGGAAAATTCAACCGAGAACACGATTGAAAGAAAATGACTCCTCAAACCACACTCTCCGACGCTATTGAATCAACCATCGCATCACTCCCTGCACACATGCAAGATTGGGTCCGAAGGGAAGCAGACCTGTGCAAACCCGACTCTGTCGAGATCATCACCGGCAAAGCAGACCAGATCATCAGGCTCGAGAACGAGTTGGAGGCATCCGGTGCCTACACCCGTCTCGACGAGAATGTCTACGGAAAGCGTTGCTTCCACGCCCGAAGTGACAAAAACGACGTTGCCCGCGTCGAGGAACGTACCGTCATTTGTACCGAGGACCCGGTCGACGCGGGCCCGCTGAACTTCTGGGTGGATCCCGAGGAGATGCACGGCAGGCTCGACAAACTCTTTGACGGGGTCATGAAGGGACGCACCATGTATGTGGTGCCGTTTGTCACCAATCCCGCCGACAGCCAGTTCGCTACTGCCGGCGTCCAGCTGACCGACAGCGCCAACGTGGTCTGCAACCTCTACCGGATGAGCAATCTCCATGATGGCTGGCGCATCCTCGAAAAGCAGGCACGCTTTCCCCGCATCACCCACAGCTATGGGACCCTCAGCAAGGAAGATCGGTGGATCACCCACTTCCCGAAGGAACTCTACTGCCGCACCATCAACAGCGACTACGGCGGAAACGCACTCGGTCCCAAGAAGATATTCGGCCTACGCCTCGTCGGCATCCAGGCGCTTGAGAACGCCCAGAAGAAATCCCAGCCCGACGAGGACGTCGGGATCGAGGTCGTTGAGCACATGGCGTTGTTCGGCATCGACTATGGCGACCGCCGCGTTCACTTCGGCGCCGCCTTCCCCAGCATGTGCGGCAAGACCAATATCGCCACCGGCGTCGCAGAGGGTCCCATGGCCAAAAATAAGGTCTTTACGCTTGGCGACGACATTATTGGCGGCGCCACCAAGAAGGGCGATGGCAGACTTTACGTGAACAACATCGAGGCTGGCATGTTCGGTGTCACCAAGGGCATGAGCGACTTTGCCAATAAGATGCTCATGGAAGCGTTGCGTAATCCCAAGCCCGAAGTTCAGGACTGCGAAGGGGGTCCCATCTTCACCAACCAGGTTCTCGTTGATAACAACGGGAGCAAACGCGTTTGGTGGAGTGAGAGCGGCGAAGACTTCCCGGAAGGCGACGGCTTCACCACCTGGAACTGGCTCGGCGAGGAAATCGATGCTTCCGCCGAGGAGAAGGACCAGAAGAACGCCCGCGTTACCATGCCCATCCGCAACGTGCCTAACTTGGACTCCGACTACAACAACAACGATGGCGTGCCGCTCGACGTAGCCCTCATCGGCGGCCGCTCAAGCAAGCTGCATCCGCTCATCAGCCGCGCCCGCTCCTGGAATGAGGCCGTCTACCACGCCTTGTGTCAGTTCAGCGAGCCCACCGCAGCCGCCGTTGGGCAGAAGCCCCGCTACGACCCCATGGCAAACCGCCCCTTCATCGCCTTCAATATCAGTGACTACGCCCAGAAGTGGCTGGACATCCCCGAGAAGACGCCAAAGCCCCCTGCGGTCTTCAGCGTCAACTGGTTCCGCCGCGACGACGACGGGAATTTTATTTGGGACGGCTTCGGCGCAAACTACCGCGTCCTCGACGCGGCGGTCCGTCAGCTGGAGCGGAAGGACACATGGGTGGAGACCCCCATCGGCCTCGTTCCCAAGCCGGAACACATCGACATCAGCGGGCTCAAATACACCACGACGACCGAGCAGCTCGCCGAGATTCTCGTCCCCGACAAAGAGGCCCTCAAGAGTGAAGTTGCCAACCGCGAAGGGTGGCTCAACGAACTCGAGAACGGACTGGAGACGGGTAGCGAGGGTCGAGGCGCTCCCAAGAAGCTTCCCCAGGCCATCTGGGACGAACACGAGGCCTTCAAGAATCGCGTGGAGGAATACTGCGCATAGGGCCGGGCAGAGCGGCGTCGAGGGCTGAATTACCCCTCAGACAGGATCAAGTCTGCTGGACCCTCGGTTGCTGCTGAAACAACTTGACCTGCGCATCAAGGGGTTACTTTGCACGAACTGGATGCATTGTTTTTATCTCTCGGGCGTTCGCATTTCCGCGCTCAATTTCACTTGAGCCCGTCCGATAGCCGCTATCTTCAAGAAAAAACGTTGTCGGTCATTCTGCAGCATGCAAAGCGGTTTGTTGTCGAACGGCTCGCACCAGAGCGGCCCCTGAATGATGGAACCCAAACGCCGCTACGTGGACATCCTGTGTTCGTGGCGCAGCCTGCGACAGCAACCTGCTGCCGTCGTTGCCTTTCGGAATGGCATCGTATTGCGCCGGGTGTTGCCTTGAACGATGAACAGATAGCCTATGTCATCGAAGTTCTCGAAATATGGTTGAAGTCTCAAATTCCAGAAAATTCCTCTGCAATTCTCCCTGAACAAGGAACCTTGTTTCCCGAGTAGCGAGCCATTCTTGTTCCCGCACGTTTCCCCACTTAGACTGAGTACATGGATTTCGACACTCCCGCACCGTTCCCTATGACGCGCATGCGACGACTCCGCTATCTGCCAGCGGTTCGCTCGCTCATTCAGGAAGTGAAGCTTTCGGCAGCAAAACTCATTTTGCCACTCTTTGTTTGCAGCGGGATGCAAGTGCGCAAACCGATTGTCTCAATGCCGGGGCATGAACAGATTTCGGTCGACCAACTCGGTGCAGAACTCCTGCAAGTTCAATCACTCGGTATCGGGGGAGTGATGCTCTTTGGCATCCCCCATAAAAAGGATGCCAAAGGTTGCGATTCTTTAAGCAGCGACGGAATCATCCAGCAAGCTTTAAGGGCCGCAAAAAAAGCGGCGCCTGAAATCTTGGTCATTACCGATGTCTGCTTTTGTGAGTACACAGACCATGGACACTGCGGGGTTCTCTCTGAGAGTAGCGGGCGAACGGATGTCGATAATGATGCCACGCTGGAATTACTTGCCCGACAGGCAGTGAGCCACGTCGAAGCTGGCGCGGATATGGTCGCCCCGAGTGGGATGATGGATGGAATGGTAGGAGCAATACGAAAAGGTCTGGATCATTCCGGATATCAACATGTTCCCATTATGAGTTATGCCGCAAAATACGCGAGTAGTTTTTACGGACCATTCCGCGATGCAGTAGAAAGCACACCGGGTTCCGGAGATCGCCGTACCCATCAAATGGATCCAGCCGTTGCTGCCGGGCAAGCGCTGCGGGAGGTCGCTCTCGATCTAGCCGAGGGTGCCGATATTATCATGATCAAGCCAGCTCTGGCCTATTTGGATGTCATTGCACAGGTGAAGGATCGATTTCCCGGAGTTCCTCTCGCCGCGTACAACGTTTCTGGCGAATACAGTATGGTCCAGGCAGCCGCTGAACGAGGTTGGATCGACGAGCGAGAAGTCACAAGCGAGATGTTGATTGCCATGCATCGTGCGGGGGCCAATCTGGTCGTCACGTACGCTGCAAAGAACGTGGCTCGCTGGACAACGCAATAAAAGACTGCCGGGGTTAAATCGGTAAAAAGGCGCTTTTTACCGATTTTCCAGGGGATGCCCCCCCTGCCCTGAATCTAAATTTTTCCACAGCGGTGTTTTCGTAGCGGTGTCAGGACGAGGGCGGAGAAGTTATCTAGTCGTTCCGGCTGTCATGGCCAGCAAAGTCTACGGTAAGTCCCTGCGCGTCATATATTTACATTTTCTTGAATTTGTCTGCCGCGCAAGCGAAATGTGGTATTTATTGGGTGTTCTCTTTTTTACTACCCACAATCTTTAGAAAGCGTCTTTTTGCGCTGGGGCGATTTTGCGTGGGATGCGGTTTGTCAAATCTCCTGCAGTAGGTACCATTCGATGCTTATGCCACTTCATTCCAAGTCCTCTGCAGCGCTTCAATTCGCTCATCCGCTCCCTTATGGAGCGATTGTTCACGATGGCGGGGTGCAGTTCGTTGTCTTTAGTCGCAGTGCGACGGCGATGCGGATTCTCCTCTACGATGCCATCGAAGATCACGAGCCTTCGGCAGTTATCCACTATGATCCCGAGTCGGATCGCTGGGGCGATGTGTGGAGCATTTTTATGCCTGACCTTCCGCCAGGACAGCTCTATCACATGCAGGCAGACGGGCCCTATGAACCTGAGATGGGACACCGCTTTGATGGAACGGCACGATTGATCGATCCCTACGCGCGCGCACTCTCTGGACATTTTCTCCAAGCGGACGATGGAATTATTCGCCCACCTAAATGTGTTGTGATTGATGATGATTTTGACTGGGATGGTGATCGCCATCTCCGACGCAATCTTTCAGAGACTGTCATCTATGAAATGCACGTTTGTGGTTTCACACGTTCAGATACGAGCGGAGTTGAGCATCCGGGCAGCTATCTGGGAATCATAGAAAAAATTCCCTATCTCCAGTCTCTGGGAGTAACTGCCATCGAATTAATGCCTATTCACGAGTTTCCGATCAAAGATTGCTATGGAAATGATTTGAAGCATCCCAATTATTGGGGATACGATCCGATGGCTTTTTTCGCTCCCCATCGGGGATACGCCGTAGGTCAAGAACCAGGATCGCAAGTCCATGAATTCAAACAAATGGTCAAGGCACTGCATCAGGCTGGAATCGAAGTTATTTTGGATGTGGTCTTTAATCACACGTGTGAAGGAAACGAGTTAGGACCAACACTCAGTTTCAAAGGGCTGGAAAATCGCGTCTACTACATGCTCGAAAACGATGGGCGATTTTATCGGAATTACTCCGGGTGTGGAAATACAATCAACGGCAACCATCCTATTTGCCGAGAAATGATTTTCAACTGTCTCAGGCACTGGGTCCACAATTACCATGTGGATGGATTTCGTTTTGATCTCGCCTCAATATTGAGTCGAGATCGCAACGGACAACTAGTCGCGAATCCGCCACTTGTAGAGATGATCGGTGAAGACCCCATGCTGGCCGATACAAAAATCATCGCCGAAGCCTGGGATGCGGCAGGTGCCTATCAGGTAGGGACTTTCGCTAATTTACGGTGGGCAGAATGGAACGGTCAATATCGCGATGACGTCCGCAGCTTTTGGCGCGGTAACGACCAATTACGAGGGAAATTGGCCACTCGACTCGCTGGTTCAAGCGATCTCTATGAGCGCGGTGGACGTAAGCCTTACCACAGCATCAATTTTGTCACTTCCCACGACGGTTTCACACTCAATGATCTAGTAAGTTATTCACGAAAACATAATGAAGCCAACGGCGAGGGCAACCGTGATGGAGACGACAATAATCACAGTGCCAACTATGGAATCGAGGGGCCAACCGACCAGGAAAATATTGAAATCGCACGTCAGCGACAAATCAAAAACATGCTGGCGACGCTTTTGGTAAGTCAGGGAGTTCCTATGATTGTCGCAGGCGATGAGTGCCGCCGCACACAATACGGTAATAATAATGCTTACTGCCAAGACAATAAAATTTCCTGGTTTGATTGGTCACGCGTTGAAGAACATGCCGACCTTGTTCGGTTTACTCACACGCTGATTGAGTTTCGCAAGGCTGAACCGACACTGCGACGAGAATCTTTTTTAGAAGGTGTGGCCCATAAGCCGGGGGAGTTACCGGATGTCAGTTGGTATGACCTCAGTGGAGAGACCGTGTGCTGGGACAAAGATGAAAAAACGCTGACCTGTCTTTTGCGGGCTGTGGACGATTCTGAAGGCTCTCCAGGTGGACGACATATATTGATTCTTTTCAACGCGAATGACCAAGATACTGAGTTCGTCCTTCCAGCCAAATCACGCTCTTTCAACTGGCGATTACTCTTCAATACAGCAGCCCCCAGCCCCGAAGACATTTTTCCCGATGGAAATGGTCCACCACTGCCCCGTCACCGCACGTTGCAAGTCGGCTTCCGATCCATGGTTTGCTACACAGCAGCACTCAAGACAAGCAATAGGGGTCACGCCGGAGGCTGATTCGACACTCGAGATGCATTGATATTTTAGCGTGGTTCGTAGAGATAGACCGTAACCATCTCTCCAGTCTTGAGCGATCCGGCTTCTTCAGAGATGACAACGAAGCCGTCGGCCCTCACCGCAGAAAAGAGCATTGCTGCACCTTGTGGCATGACCTTGGTAACCTTGCCCTCTTCGATCTGGACTCGAACATAGTCTTTTCGACCCTCCACAGAGAGCATCGATTCCCCGAGCGGAAGTCTCTGTTCGCGGTACGGCAATGCTGCTCCCCGCCCAGTCAATTTCCGGATAGCTCGGCCAGCAAAAAAATCATATCCGCAAAGGCAGGAGACTGGATTTCCGGGAAGAAGGAAAACGAGCCGTGTTTTGAAAATCCCGATACCCAACGGCGAGCTTGGGCGCATCTGGACCCCATGGATCCCTAATTCTCCATGTTCGGCAAGCAACTGTGGGACATGATCTTCGAGTCCCACGCTCGAACCCCCAGATACAATGATGATCTCCACCTCGGCCTGAAATGCCTTAAGAATGCATTCTGGATCGTCGGGCACAATGCCTGCTGATGTTACATAACCACCATCTCTACGAATCAACGATTCCAACATGGGACTATTAGCATCGGTAATCATAAAATCTTTTGGTGGCGTCCCTGCGGGAAGTAACTCGTTACCAGTAGTAATCAGATGAACCCTCGGTTTACATAAAACCTCAACCGCATCGATACCAATCGATGAGAGCAGGCCGATATCCTGCGGTCGTATTCGACGACCCGCGGCGAGAACAAGCGTGCCAGATGCAACATCTTCGCCCGGAAGTCCAACATGTTTACCGGTCGCAACCGGATGACTTACAACGATTTGGTCATCCTGCAACCGCACATCTTCTACAGGGATAACCACGTCGCCCTCGGGCGGCATGGGTGCGCCGGTCATAATTCGAATCGCATGCATCGAAGATAATGGACTTGAATATGGTTTCCCCGGATAAACATCGCCGACAACACGAAGTACAACCGGTTCCGATTCTGATGCTTTTCTGAGGTCACTCGCACGGACGGCAAAGCCATCCATCATGCCTCGACGAAAACCAGGAACATCCACTCCGCTTGTAATCGCCTGAGCCAAAACACGGTCTGTGGATCGATCGAGTGCAATTTTTTCCGTTTGTAGTGACGGAATTACGCTATCGATCCAAGCGATTGCCTCGGCAACGCTCGATCGATGGGCAAACCCCGACATCCGGACATCGTGCCGAGACACCTGCCCTCGCGGGGAAAATATCGCTTTTTTAGTTGTACGATCTTCCAAAACACTCCAACCAATCAACCGGTTGACCCGTCCGATAGGGCATCTTAAATTTGAGTCGTCTTTCGACTGCATTCGTACGGTATGCTTCTCGCCCAAATGCAAGAAGATCAAATGACCGTGCAGCACCAAAGGTAATTTTAACCACTATTCATCTTTTGCCTATCGTGGCCTTTCCGGTGGCCCCCCTTCAAAATTGAACCTCGGTTAAACGTGACAGGAATCTCTGTATGTTAACCAAACGGGTAATCCCCTGCCTGGATGTGGATCGAGGACGGGTTGTAAAAGGAACTCGCTTTGTGGAACTCCGCGATGCCGGAGATCCGGTCGAGGTCGCACTTCGCTACGAGCATGAAGGAGCGGACGAACTTGTGTTCCTGGACATTACAGCCAGTCACGAAGAACGAAAATGTATGGTCGACGTTGTACGCCAAACTGCAGATGTGATTTCAATGCCACTGACCGTTGGTGGTGGCATTCGGTCACTGGACGATATTCGCACCCTATTAATGTCTGGGACTGATAAAGTTTCGATTAATTCCACGGCTGTCAAAAATCCTGGTTTTATAAAACAAGCAGCCCAACGGTTTGGGAGCCAGTGTATTGTGGTCAATATTGATCCTAAACGAGTTGAGAAAAATGGTGATACGCTATGGGAGGTCTACATCCATGGTGGCCGACTCGCTACCGGTCTGGAAGCCGTAAGTTGGGCACAAGAGGCAGAACGCTTGGGAGCAGGAGAAATTGTGGTTACAAGTATGGATTATGATGGAACCAAAGGGGGCTATGATTTGGAAATCACCGCGGCGGTCAGTTCTGCCGTATCGATTCCCGTTGTCGCTAGTGGCGGGGCCGGACATCCTGAACACCTTGTCGAGGCAATCCAAATCGGCAAAGCGGATGCGGTCCTTGCAGCCAGTATTTTTCACTTTGGGGAATATACCATTTCGGATACAAAGCGGTTCATGCGGGACTGTGGAATTCCTGTTAGGCTTTGATATGCCCTGCCATAAGCGATTACAATCTAACGCTGGTCTTGCATTTTCATAACGAGGAAACGCTGATGGCAACCGACCCCTCTTTAAAACTCGATCGAGCAACTGACCTTTCTGTGGACAAGATTTTCAGGGCTGTGGTGAAACTCGATGGCAGCGACCTGCATCTTAAAGTCGGACAGCCCCCGTACGTTCGCGTTGCGGGCTCCTTGCGGCCATTGAAACACGATCCCATTAGTCCGCACGAAATGCGGGATCTTTGCTTTCCGCTTATGGATGAAAGAAATAAAAATATTTTTGCCGAAGAGGGGGGTGCTGATTTTGCATACATGCTTGACGTCGACGGCACGCAATGGCGTTTCCGGGTTAACATGCTGACGCAAATGGGACACGTCGGCCTGGTAGCCCGACGTGTCAACAATACGATTCCAAGCTTTAAAGGTCTGTATCTACCTGATGTGATTGAAGATCTTTGCCAATTTGACCAAGGACTGGTTCTTGTTGCGGGAGTCACCGGTTCTGGAAAAAGCACGACTATCGCCTCCATGCTCAACTGGATCAATGATCATCACCGCAAGCATATTTTGACGCTTGAGGACCCGATTGAGTTTCTATTTCAAGAAAACAAATGCCTGATCAATCAACGAGAAATCGGAATCGATGTCAAGAATTTTGAACTCGCCATGAAACATGCTGTTCGCGAAGATCCTGATGTGATGCTGGTCGGCGAGATGCGCGATCGTGAAACGTTCCAGACTGCAATACATGCTGCGGAAACGGGGCATCTTGTTTTTGGTACAATCCACGCTTCAAGCGCTGCATCGACGATAAACCGTATCTTGGATCTATTTCCTCAAGATATGCACAGTTCACTTCGGAGCGCATTGGAGATAAACCTCAAAGCAGTCGTGGCTCAGAAGCTACTGCCTGCAATCGCGACAAATATTTCCCGAGTGCCCGCCGTTGAAGTGCTCATTATGAATAGCATGATTCGTAAACTCGTCATCGAAGAAGAGGATGCGAAACTAGCCGATGCTGTACGTTTAGGGTCCCAGGATAGAATGCAAGATTTTAATATGTCGTTGAAGAGTTTGATTGACCAGGAACTTATCTCTCAAGATGTCGCCATGGAAGTTTCGCCGAATAGACAGCAATTGAAGATGGTACTTAAGGGAATTGATGTTGCTCAGGGTGGATTGCTGTAATGTCACAACTCGTGAAAACGATTTCATTTTATTGGCCAAAACTTTTATTCTTGAGCGGGTTTCTCTTTTTTTCCTCAGCGCAAATTTTTGCGCAAGATGGCAACATACTCGCTCAGCAAGTTGTTTGGCCCAACCCGCATTGGATCGACCCCGATACGTTCCGAGGTCCGGGATTTTATTTCAGTCTCATGAAAATAGCGGCGTGTCTCCTTGTTTTTCTTCTTTGGGTTCGTTCTGCAGACTGGATCAATCAAGACCTGCTTTTTCATCGCTTAAGAAGAAACACCTGGAACCCAGTCGTGGTTGGTTGCTTTTCATTTGCGCTGCTGATGATGTGGGTGATTCCTTATTTCTGGCCCGCTTTTCTGCTGCTTTTGGTTGCTTATTCTGCACCAGTGCTGACTTATGTTTTTTACTACCGCAATCCGCTCGTCGAAGACCGTCTCCGGGTACTCACACCTGACCACATACGTTTTTTGGCCTCAAAGAATTTGCGGTACATCGGCATTAAACTAAACGCCGATGATCCCTTTCTTCAGCAACAGAATCTGGGGCCTGAAGTAGATCTGTTTGCGGACCTAGATCCAGCATCTGCAACCCACCAGTCACGCACCATTTTGGCCCGCCAGCTTGAGGGGTACGCTGCCACGACAGAAATATTTGGCGATGCACTAGACCGCAAGGCATCGCAGCTTCTACTTCATTTCAGCGATCAGATGGGGGTTCGCTATTTGATCGATGGTGTATGGCACAACCTGCCTCCACAATCGATGGAAACGGGACGACAAATAACCGAAGTCCTCTCAACCCTCGTCATCAATTCGGAAAATATAGCATCTTCTTCGCTTCAGCAAGGATTGGCGACAGAGTTTTCAGCTCGCTTCCGTAAGACGATTGATTCTGACACTGATTCTATTGCGCTGGACCTTACCCCCGCACAACGTGATAACTTTCATGGCAAGTGGGAGGAAGTGGTTCCCTGCAAACTCACACTTGCAAAGGACAAGAATCTTGAGCGATGGCTGATCGCCTTCCATCGATCTTCTGATCACCTGCATACATTGGATGACCTGGGGATGCGAAAGAAAACAGCGGCGGAAGTAACAGCAGCTCTCCAACATACACGTGGAGTGATTCTTTTTTCAGCACTCCCTGGAGGTGGCCTAACCACCTTAATCAATATCTCTCTGGAGAGTGCTGATCGATACATGCGCGATTTTGTCAGCGTTGAAGATGCTGATTTACCGGACCCGGAAATCACGAACGTCGACCGCAGGCGCTATGATTCGACTGCAGGTGAACGCCCTGCCGATGTATTGCCCACCGTCTCAAGAACGCAACCCGATGTCATCGTTTGTCGAAATATGGTTGATTCACAATCGGCAAAAATGCTCTGTGAGCTTGCGCTGAAAGATTTTCTAGTCATAACTTCCATCGGGGCAAGAGACAGTCTAGAAGCGCTGCTGCGCGTATTGATAATGAAGGTTCCCCCCGAACTCGTCGCAGGATCCGTGTCGACAGTCATTCACGGACGATTGATTCGAAAATTGTGCGACCACTGCAAAACGGCATATCAGCCATCCGCCGAGTTACTGAAAAAGCTGGGTATCTCGCCTGAGAGAGCCGAAAATCTCTACCGTGCTCCACAGTCACAGGGCGAAACGGTTTGTGCGGCTTGCGATGGAATCGGATATCGTGGCGTGATCGGGATCTACGAAATATTACATATGAACCCAGACGTTCAGAAGATCCTCGTCAGTGGGAAACCCACTATTGATGCGCTGAGAAAAGCAGCACGTAAGGCGGGCATGCACACTGAAATCGACCACGGAAAAGTTCTCGTCGCTCGGGGCATTACATCTATTGAAGAACTACAGCGAGTTTTGAAAAAATGATTTTAGCCGCCTTATTCATTTTGATTCTGGTAATCGTCATTGCTGAAATTGGAAAAGACGGTCTCTGGCATAGTCTGCTCACATTTTTTAATGTCCTCTTTGCTGGTACTTTAACGATGAATTTTTTTGAGCCTTTGGCTTTGCGGATAGATATGATGCTACCCAGTTTTAGTTACTTCGCCGATCTACTTGCTTTCTGGGGACTGTTTATTGGGTTCAGTGTATTAATAAGACTCGCGACACAAACTCTATCGAAAGTGCGTGTGCGGTTCCTCAAACCGGTTGACATGATTGGTGGATTTTTC
>CAUZBD010000020.1:0-12438 GCA_963577795.1 Planctomycetota bacterium
GGCTTTGTGATAAGTAACCTGACTGCCCATCGTGGAATCGTGTTTGCCTCCCAGAGGCTGAATGCAGCATAATCTTTGCACCGAGTCCATCCCGATTTGACTTCGCACCAACCAATTGTATTTGGAGAAAATGAATTGGTTTTTTTTCGCTTAAGTCACTGACCAGGACCATGGGTTCTGCATTAAACTCGTTGGTGACAATGTCAAGATCGCCATCATTTTCCACATCAAAGATAACCGATGAACGTGTTCCCAAGGCTCCCCAGACTTCAATGTCACCATCGCGACCCTCGCATATTTGATCCATGTAAACCTTAGAAGATCCTGAAAAATCTCGCATATCGGAGGGCAACGCAAAGCAGAATGCGGCTGTCCGACCACCCCGACGTGGTTCCACTCCTACGACAAATTCGCTATCCAGAAATTGCTTTCCATGGTCGTTAAGTAGTAGTGAGTTCACGCCATAACGAAATGGATAATTCATACTTGACGCGATAAAGGCATCTTCGAAACCATCTGCGTTTAAATCACCAATGCTCAATCCCCAAGGCCAATAGTTTTCAGCGTTGACTTGATCAGATACTTCGGTGAAGGCCCCGTCATTTTCTTTGCGGTACAGAGCATTTCCATAAATACTTGCACCACCGGTTTTAAGAAAAGATTCCGGATACTTCATGTTCGCTTTAAGTTTTTCTTTCTCAGGAGGAACATTTTCACTCATGTCCGAATGCATATCGGTTACATAAATATTCGGTTTCCCATCGTTTTCGAAGTCGAAGACTTTAATTCCCATCGACCCCCAGGGCGTTTTAGGAAAAACATCGCGACTTTTTCGGAGAAACATGACCCCCTCGATATTTTCATAGTATTCATCGTCGCCTTGCATGTTGGTTATATATAAATCCGGCCAAAGATCGCCATTGCCATCGATTGGGGTAGCTGCACCGGACCAACTTTCGTCCGCGAGGCCCATTTTTTGGGAGACATCCTCAAAAACATTCGCACCCATATTTTTGTAAAGAATACTTGTTTCCGTTCGTTCCGGTTTGAGGTGCCCCGAGAAGGCGTCTTCAAAAGCCAAATAGTAAGAAAACGGAAAATCTTTTATTGCCGTCGATGCCGTTTTTTCATCCAGCGTGTATTGGCCAACATTTGTAAGAAAGAGGTCTAGTAATCCGTCTCGATCAAAATCGAAAAAGAGAGCACTGGATGAATGTCCCTGATGCCCTAATCGCGCTTTAGCTGTGATGTCTTTGAAGCGACCACTGCCATCATTTTCAAAAAGTTTATTACCCTCGCGCACTGAGGTGACAAACAAATCGGCATCGCCATCATTATCGATATCGGCAAAAGACGCACCTACGGAGACTCGATCAGCAAGCCCCGTTTCAGACGCATCAGTGATATTTTTAAACTGCCCGTTCCCTTTATTGAGATATAACGCGTTCGCACCAACTTGAGTGGCGAAATACATGTCAAGAAGCCCATCGTTGTTGATGTCAGCCACGGCAACACCATTTCCGTGGTCATAGTGTGCTGATTTGTATTCTCGCATTGCACAGTCCACGGGATAATGTCGAAAATCAACGCCGCTCGAGGGCTGAAGGTCCGTGTACTGGAAGTCATGAAAAACAGGCCAATCTTTTGAGGACTGAATTTGATTTTGTTTCCGGGGTTCCATCCACTCATAAAAATCAATATCTTTTTCGGAAAGCTCGTCGACCTGCATGCCTTGAGAATCAACCGCAACACGGACGACATGGGTGCGGCCCGTTCCATTTTTGGCTTTGGCGTCTTTGGAAGAAACCGTTGACGAGTTTGAGGAAACCGAAAGGCTCGATTGGCTTGAGGTATCTGACTGACTGCAACCGGTTTGCAGAACCCAGACAGTCGTAAGGCAACAGGCAATGGACCCTACTTTGCGAATTGAAATATTTCTTCTTTGTAAAAACCGCATAGAGTTCATGTAACAAGGCACCGATTTTAGATTCTTTTCGAGGTTCTTCACCATTGTGTTCGGATTCCTATGCGGGATCTTTAGATAATGTCTTTACGCGGATACGCTCAAGATACTGTTTAGCCTGGGAGAAATTAGGTTCCAGTTCCAGGGCACGATTAAATTGCATGGTGGCTTGCTTCCACTTCTGCTGCATCGCAAGAGAAACCCCTAAGTTGTAGGTATTGTTTACATCCTTCGGTCGTGCATCGACGACCTTTTGGAATTGGATTTCTGCTTGTTGCCAATTTTTTTCCCGAGCAAGTAACCGCCCCAAATTTGCTCGTGCCGTGATCAACGAAGGTTGAAGTCGGAGAGCTTCTTCATACTCAGAGCGGGCCTGATCAGTTTGGCCGGTTTTTTCTAGGCAGATGCCCAAATTGTAGTGTGAGGCCGGGGCAGCTGTTTCTTGATCAAGAGATTGATTAAACGACTCAATCGCTTCTTGCCATTTTTTTTGTCGAGCCAGCAATAGTCCTCTTTCAAAATAGACATTGCAGAGCGTTGCCTTTTTCTCGTCTGAGTCAGGGAGTATTTTGGCTAATTCTTCATATTGGATCGATGCGGCATGCGACCATCCTTGTTCTTCAAGGTGATTGGCAAGACGCGTTCGTGCAAACTGGTCTCCCTTCGTCAAGGCTTTTTCTAAGACGGCGTTTTCTATAATGGTTCCCGGGAGGTTTGCTGCCCGGCGAAATCGTTCCCACCGAGGAAGCGATGAGTGATCTTTGTCCGCGATGAGCGTTTCCACCGTTACAGGACCCTTATAGATTGCAACCAATCGTCCTGAACCATCAACCAGGAAACTTGTCGGAACTGGCAATAGCCCTCCAGTGGCAGTCATTACATTATGAATAGTGCTTAGCGCGCCTCCCAGATTATCTTTTGCTTCGCCGTAGCTAAAAGGGAAGCCCATGTTTTTCAGAATATCGAGAGCCCCATTATTTAAGGCTGTGCCACCCGTTTCCGCGTCAAGACAAAGTGCCAGAATATTAATATTTGCATCGCGTAATTCTTGTGCATGATCGGTAAATTCTTTTAGCTCTTTGAGGCAAGGCATGCAGGTCGTTGACCAGCAATTGATCAAAAGCATCCCATCTCCCTTTACGTCAAGAAGATTTTTTGTCAGGCCCGAGGCGTCACGGTAAGGCAGATCGGGCATCGGTACATTTGCGACGAGAGGTACCCTAAATTGGCCTGCGGGTTCTGGGAGCGTCGGCGATGAATTTGGAAGAGGTGGGACTACCGATGGAGAGGGGACCAGAACAAGCTTACCGTCTTGATGAATCTCATACCGCGTGTTTATTTTCAGATCCGAGAATTCCTCAAGTCTTCCACCTGGCCACTGCACCGTAACTTTGGAAATTTTAGAGGCATCACCGATACCAAAGTGTAGCCAACGACTGGATTGGGATAGAAAACCCTGACCGATGTGAACTGTTTTAATAAGCTTATTAGCACGTGGAGGGTCAGTGGTTTTATCGGTCTCGGAACTTTCTTGGTTTGCTTGAGGATCTAAAAATACTTCGACGCGGGCACCCACTGCGTCGCGACTGGTCGTCGAACCATTTCCCACAAGCTGTAAGGTGATGTAGTTGTTGCCTGTATGGGTGTCGTTGCGAAAATAACGAATACGGGGCGCATTGCGATTCGACACCCATAAATCCTGATCCCCATCACTATCCCAATCCACCACGCTAACGCCACGCCCATCATCGGGAAAATCTAATCCAGATACAGCAGAGATGCACGCAAACTTTTCGCCAGAACGGTTATCCGCGCCCGTATTGAGGAAAACACAATGTCTTTCCTGCCCGCTAATTGACATTCCGTGGTCGAGCATTACGGCCAATGCGTTATTTGCTTGAAATTGATCTGGGTGCCCGTCTCCTTCTTTGTTGCGCGATTGCGACACGACCTGTCGCCAAAAAAAACTTCACAAGTCGCCGGAATCATCGGTGGTGATAAAGCCATTGGCCACCATCAAATCTTCCCAGCTGTCGTTATTTAAATCAAAAAACTGGCAACCCCAGGCCCAACGGCCAACTTCAACATTGGTGTCGGCACTCTTATGCTCGAAATGACCATCCCCCGTATTTTTTAATAGCGTGTTGCCCCGGGCAAGTCGCTGTAACCGATTTTTGACTTCAACGGGAGCATCCGCCTTGAATTTCTCTTGGGTCGTGACGCGGTTCCCTGCCGAGGACCACATATTGCTTACGAAAATATCCATCCAGCCATCGTGGTCATAATCACCTGATATGACTGCCATTCCACTAGCGCTATTTTCAATATTGGACTCGTCGGCAATATCCTTGAATTTTCCATCTGTATTTTGATAAAGATTGTCGCGACCAAAATCGTTAGCAACATAAAGATCAACATCCCCATCATTGTCGTAGTCGTCCCAGGATGCGGCGTAGCTAAAGCGATAGTTATTGTCATCCATCCCAACGGATTCCGTCACGTTCGTGAATCCCCCGTTGCCATCATTGCGGAAAAGTGCGCTCGGACCCCCGGTATTTGCATCGTGGAACACGAAATCTTCGGCCGCCCCTGGTAGCAGGGAAGTCATTTCGCCCGAGGTCTTGCCATCGCGCCGATAAACACAGACGTAAAGGTCGATGTCTCCATCCTGATCGTAGTCGGCAGCCGCCATCGATTGTGTGTCATCGCTCGTTGAGAGAATATCGTGGAGTTTGAATGTCTGGTTCCCATTATTCTCGGCCAGCATGACTCCACCTATTACACTAACGGCAAGATCTTGATCCCCGTCATTATCCCAGTCAAAAAACAGTGGACAGCGAGAATCATGTAACCAGTCCACGCCCCATTCCTTTGAAACGTCGATCAATCGGTTGTCTTCCTGGTGTAAAAATAATCGATTTGGAAGGCCAACCTCCTGGCAGAGATAGAGATCTTCTCGGCCATCTCCATCGACATCTGAAACCGCAATCCCAGGAGTCCCCAGGCGAAAGAGATGCCTTCGACGTTGACTTGTTTGTAGCCAATGGTTGAATCCGCGAAGGATTTGAGGTTCATAACAATCATTTGCATCCAGTACAGCAGGTGTACACTCGGCGAACAGGGCGCCATCGCTACCCGCGGTTCGAACTATTTCGAAGTCGTCGACGCTAATAGAATCCATGCGCGGCGGTGTTTTATCTTTTCCTGGCAACCAGCGAATCGACCACGTCGCATTTTGCTCGACCATTTCACGACCATTGCGGCCTGTGAGGGCAACATACAACGTTGTGTCGATATAGTTGCTATCCGCATCTTTATTTACGCGGAACATTTTAAATTTCGATCGAATATTTTCAGCAGGTTGAAACACGCTCAGTAGTTCTTTTGTAGCATCCGAAAATCCCTGCGGTCCCGTAAACGATTTTAAATCTGTATTCGATTGTCCTCGCTGTACAGTAAGTGCCTTACCGGAAAAAACCTCTTTTTGGTTTTCTGGTAGGAGGGCATTGCAGGAAAAATCAGATGTAATCAAAGGGGTAAGGTCGGTTGGAGTGAGCGAAGATTCTTTTTCCAAGAGTTTGCCAAAAACCTTCATTTGTTTATCGGCAAGTTTCGCAAATGCCTCGGTATCCCAGCCGTCTTCGAACGGATTATCTATATGGGCGACCGGATTCTTTTTAGACTCTTCACCACTCTGAAGACTAGCGCCAGAAGCCTCTATCTCGAGTTGTCTTAGGGTACGCACCAATAAAGGTTGCCGTGGATTGATTTCGAGCGATTTGCTATAGCTCTCGATCGCCGCGGGCAGTTTTTGCTGTTGTTGTTGGCAGCGTCCCAGTTGGGCCCAAACAGTTGGATCATTTGGACGTGCTTTGACCGCCTGCTGAAACGCAACGATTGCACGATCGTACTGTCCTCTTTTCATGAGCACACCCGCATTATGGCGATACAGCCATGCAGAATTCTGCAACGAAAATGCGACGACAATGCCCGCCCCACAAATGCTTATCAGCAGGATAAATGCGGATGCCTTGATGAAAAGGTAGCTGCTGCGCTGGGAAAAAGAATCGGGTCGAAAATCTGCTTTCAGGGCGGCCACGTATTTTGCAAAGGCAAGAACAAATAGTGTGCCACCGACTAATTCTAGTCCTTCCTCAATAACCACGCTTGCGTTGTACCAACCTTGTGCCATAAAGACAGGTTTTGCCAAGCCCTCCATGAGGACTGCAAAAATCCAGCAGCCTAGAGCAGCACCGGCAAGCCGCAACAGCGTCCTGTCTTTAATGAATCGGGTCAACATGATCGTTATCAGTAAGGCTGCGATCAGGGCGAAGAGGGGCCCAAAGATGATTTGCCAGGGCATTAAAGAAATCCAGAGCGAATCAGGGGGCAGGAGGTCTCTCGTCGTATGTCTTAAAACATACTCATGAATTGCTGCCACATCATCAATCGCAAGGTAGGCAAACGCCGCTGCAAGTACGAGCCAGACCCACGTTCCGGGAATGATACTCTTGAAATATTTACGTTCTATTACATGTATTTCGACCATCAGAAGCGCAGCCAGAAAAACTTGTGCAGTCGCAAAATAGGTGGGAATGTTATTTTCTAGGTCCAGATCAAAGAGCGGAGAGCGATCGTGCAGTAGCACGTGCGCTATGACAATTGCCAAATCGGCAATGAAAAAAAGTTTGATGTACCTGAGCAGGAACGTCGACATTATCTACACCATGATTCGTCCTTGCCATACGTCTGCAGTTATCGGCAAGTTCACCAGAATTTTAATCCCGCTGCAGGGCATTTGGAGAGAATGTGATGTTATAGGCAATGGAGATACGTACACCGTCACCTTTAAAGGGAAGCACGTAATGTTCTAAAAAGCTTGGGAACATCACGGTGATTCCTGGTTTGGGTTGAAAGATCGCGTTACTTTTCTGACCCTTCACCGGGGCAACTGTCGCACGAATCCGAGGATCAACCAAAACGAGATCGCCACCCTGATCGGTTGCAACACCACTCTTTTCATGCGTACTTACATAATAGACCCCACTCAAATGAGCACCCGGATGTGTATGCGGAGTGCTGACACCACCTTGTCTCAAAATGACTGACCAACCGGTCATTCGCATCGAAAGATCCGAAACATCAGATAGAGGAGACGTGCTTTCCTGTCGCCAATATTCCGCAAGATAACTCCGTACATCTGCCATAAGTAATTCTTTAAGCATCTGGACCGATTCGTTTTCGAACTCAAAAAAATCCCGCGAGGAGTGATAGCCTCCTTGAATCGACCCGCTATCAATGCCCTGTTTGGACTTTTCTTGTTCGAGACAGAAAGCTTGGAGCTCGTTATTCAATGCCTCAATATTTTGATACTCGGAGACAAAGCAAACTGTGGGGAACAGCGGAATTGCCTGCTTCTGACTTTGCGTTGTTTCCGTCGCAGTTGCCTTGTTCGGGGAATCACTTGTTGGTTCCACTGATAGAGACCTTGCCTTCTAGGGGGAAATATAGTGCCGCGCAACACCCATCCAATCTTCCTCAATTATAAATCATGGTGTGACTTGACGTCCAGTCTGACGCATGGCGTCCGTATAGGGTGGTTCATTTGCAGGTGTTGTCCGGTAGGTCGACAATAGCCGGGCTTCATTGTGAGACGGAGAAATAGCAATCGAAATTTAAGATCCGTCCGAAGACTGAGGAGAATGATACGGTTTGTTGCGGAGATATAAATCGAGTCTTTGCTGCAAGCCGTTGCGATGGTTTGCCGTGGTCAAACGTATGGCTTCGCGTTGCGTGCGGACAGCGTTCGCAAAATCACCCGCTTCAGCATACGCTGCGGCAAGCGTATCAAGCATAGACGCATCTGTGTAGTTTGTGTTTTGGGCGGCTTGTTTCGCTAGCTTGACCGCGCGGGTGCCGTCTCGCAGCGCCGCATTATGGCAGGTCGCCAAAATCCACGCCAAGTTGTTTTGCACGTCGGTCGAGTTTGGGTTGGCCGCGTAAGCTTTATCATATTGAACGATGGCATCCTTGAATCGCCCTGCCTTAATTAAAGATTGAGCTGCGACAGAGCAGACTTTGGTAAGTAATTGCTTGTTCTTTTCAGTATCTGCCGGATCGATAGAAGAGGCGAGTTCCAGCTGTGGAATAACTCTGCCATAATCCTCGTTTTCGATAAGCGCCGTAATTTCTGGCATGTAGTGCGAATTGATTGGGGGGAGTCGATGGTAGCTGCTGAGTGATTGAAAGAGGCCCAGCCCAATCGCGAAGAAAAAAAACAACATGGTCAACACAAAGATAGCCCGAAGACTTCGATGGCCATTCAAACCGGCATCCATATACGTGCCATCCTAAAATTTAATTCGGTTATATTCTGCCAAAGGATGATTGTAACCGACTGATAAACTGGTCATGCAGGTACGGGCGAAACAGATTCGACAATTTTTCGATTCGAGTCGGTTTTCTTTAAACGCCAGATAAACGCATCCACGATAAAGTGATGAATGTTAATAACGGCCACGACCAACAAGACACTTTCAACGGGCCCGAATCCCATGAAAATAAATGCACGCGGAAAACAGTGAAAAAGACCATAACCTAGAAGGATACACGCCCCATAAAACCAGCAGATGTGATAGGTGCGACTGTGATGGTTTTCAGGAACTGCCAATTGGTCACGGACGTGAAAAATAATCACAATGGCAAGGTATTGAATCCCGTGGAAAATGGTGGCCCACACAAAAGCTTGAAGTGGGGGCAAGAGAAACCACCAGATGGCATTGGTGAATAAGATAACACCGCTAATTGCAGGCATCACTTGTTTTTCGGTGCGCGCGATACGCCAGAACAAAAAAACGATTCCCCCAAAGGCAGCAATTGGCATGGTAAACGCGAAGATACGCAAACACGTTTGGGCGACCGGATATTGGAGCCAGTTGCCAAAGTCGAGCCAATGCAGTCCCACATTCGCCGCAATGACAAAATTGTAAACGAAGGGCAACATGGCCACCCACCAAAGCATTTTTTTATTTTGTTCCCCCAGCGTGCATCCTGAACGGTAGCAATACATAACCGCCAGTCCATAAGACTGGGCGGCATAGTGAAAGGGAGACCAAGTGAGGTAGAGCGAGGTCAGTTGGGGTGCGAGCCGATCTGCTTGAAACATACAGCCGATCAAAATGGCAATCGCAACAACAGGGAGTCCCATGGTCACGTAGGGTAACGACTGGTACGCGCCTGGTTTTGTATAGAGCCTGACCGTTGATGCGGCAAAATGCGCGCTGTTACTCAAAAGAAAGAAATAGGGCAGTGTTTCTGTGCTGATAAACGCGGAGCCCAGCGGATTGAACAAAATAAATCCAACGACAAATAAACTCAGTCCGCCGCCAATGAGCAGATAGTCAAAGAATGGATTGACAAAGTTACGACCCAGAAGTGCACGCCCTAAAACAACTTGACCCGGTTGTTGCAGCATAAAATGACTCGTTCAGGCCGACACGGACCACTGAAATAATGTGTGAGACAACCGCAAACGGAGTGTAGTGCAATAGACCAATCAATTCAAGGAAAGCGAACCATTCCACGCTACGGGAAATTATTTACAGATGTGTTTTCTTTACGAAACATATCGAGTCGGCGTTGCAGATCGGCCCGCTGTGCAGGGGGGGAAAACTCGAGCGATTTTTCTTGCCAGCTTGCCGCCTGTTTCCAGTCTTCATCGGCAGCATAGGCGGTCGCCAGCGTATCGAGTGTACTGAAATCATTCCAACCGGTGAGCTGACATGCTTTGCGTGCCAGTGTAATGGCTTGCGTTGCATCGCGATATTTTCCATCGGCACAGGTGGCACGTAGCCAGGCCAGATTGTTGTAGCTGCCCGGTTCCCCGGGCAGCAACTCGATGGCACGATTGAACTGTTTGATCGCCTCGGGGTATTTTCCTAATTGGTCATACAGGGTTCCCAAGTTATTGACGATACTGACGTCCTCGGGGGAGAGTGTTTCGGCGCGTTCAAGATGTTTTAAGGCCAACTCCTTTTGACCCCGCTTCAAGTAAAGGCTGCCCAGTCGGAGGTGCGCTCGGCTTGAATCCGGTTCGATTACCAGCGCTTTTTTAAACGCTTCTTCCGCTGCAGCCAGATTGCCCGCTTGTAAGAAGGTACTGCCAAGTTCGACTTGGGCCTTTGCGGAGTCTGGCCAGAGGCGGAGAATGGTTTGGTACTGCGCGATGGCTTGCGTTCCAAATCCATTCCTCTGCAACCAGTCGGCATACTGAAAGCGTTGTTCGACTTCGTTCGTTTCAAACGACTCGGTCGTGCTCGGATGTTCAAGGATTGCACCCGGGATTCCTGCGGCTCTGTGAAAATTGCCTTGGTGATCTGAATGTGTTTCTGCATCCTTGAGTTCCTCAAGAACTGTTTCCACGGCGACTGGCCCTTTGTAAATGGCGATCAGTCTTCCCTCTCGATCAATCAGGAAACTGGTAGGGAGGGGCAGGGGGGGACGGAGGGTGGTTTGCATATCGTGTAGTTGCTGCAGTTGATCAAGGAGCGTGGCATCCGCCCGACCTATCGTGAACGGCAGTTGAAGTCGGTTGGAAAATTTGGCCGCTTCTTCGGCCGGTGTGGCATCGTCCCCCAGGCCATCTACGTTGAGGGCGACCACTTCCAACCCCGCATCCTGTAGTGCCACGGTCTGTTTGGAGAAAGCAACAAGTTCCTCAAGACATGGTTGACACCAACTGGCCCAAAGATTCACGAGCAGCGGTTTGTTTTTGCCAGGAAGGAGTTGTTTTGCCTCTCCGGAGAGGGTTTTATATTTTAGCGGCGGAAAAGAAAGGGGCGTGAGAGGGCGCAAGGTTGCCTCAGGCTGTTTGGGTGGCAATGTTTGCTCACTGGCAGCAATTCGAAGCACTTCCTTTCGCGGCGCAACCCGCACAGCTCTTCCCGAACCCTGAACCAGGCGATACTGGCCGCCATGTTCGAGGGCACCGAACTGCTCCACTTGGCCATCGGGCCACGTCACACGCACCTGCCCGATGGGCTCGTTTTGACCGAAGCCGAAATGGAGTCGCTTGGAGTTTTGCGATAAAAATCCCTCACCTGCCCGGACGGTTTGTATCCGTTCCTTCTGTCCGGTGGTTTTTTCATCTGTCTTGCTGCTATTTTCAACAACGACTTCGACGCGGGCTCCGATCGCATCGCGGTTGACAGTTGTGCCGTTTCCTTGGAGTTGGAGACTTACCGAACGCTGTGGTCCGGCAAGTTGATTGTGCATAAAACGTAAGCGGGGCGCGTTACGATTGGCGGTCCAGATATCAAGATCCCCATCCTGGTCCCAATCCATCGTCACCAGCGCCCTTCCATCGTCGGGAAAGTCGATTCCGCTGGTGGCTGAAATATTGGCGAAGCGGCCTTCTGCGTCTGGAAATGGCCCACAGTTCAAATAGCAGCAGTTGCGCTCATGCCCGCTGAACGACCGGCCCTCGAGCATCATTTTATTGAGCAGCAGGTTGACCCGATTTCGCTCGGCATTCGCAGTCGCTGTTTCATTTTCGGGTGACCGCGACACGACCTGTCGCCAGAAAAAACTTCACAAATCGCCTCCTGCATCGTCGCCAGTCAGGTAGCCGTTGGCAATCAGGATATCTTCCCAGCCATCGTTATTGATATCTGCCAGTTGGGAAGACCAGGCCCAGCGGCCCATGGCCACACCGGCGTCTTCACTGATATCGCTTAAAGTTTGATCTTGATTATTATGCAGGAGGGTATTCCCGCGGGCGAAGCGTTGCAGACGGCTTTTGATTCCTTGCTCAGCATCCGCTTTGAATTCTGGCTGAAACGTGATCCGATTTCCTGCCGAGGACCACATATTTCCGACATAGGCGTCCATCCAGCCATCGTGGTCCAAATCGGACCAGGTCACGGACATGCCGCTGGCAGCATTTTCTGCTCCTGCCGCATCACCAATATCTTCAAAGTGTCCCTGCTGATTTTCATAGAGGCTATCTCGTCCGTAATCATTGGCCACGTAGAGGTCTTGGTCGCCATCGTTGTCGAAGTCTTCCCAGGCAGACGCCAAACTGTAGCGGTGATTGTTCATCTGTAATCCCGTTTCCTTGGTGGCGTCGACAAAATTCCAGGAGTCTGTGGAGATATCGTTGCGGAGCAGAGCATTGCGACCCCCAATGTTGGCATCGTGATAGACTAAATTCCGGGCCGATGCGGGACCGCCCGCTTCATCGGGGGAAAAAATGACATCGTCTGCATAGTAAACCGCTGCATAGATATCGAGGTCACCGTCCTGATCAAAGTCGGCTGCTGAAAGCGAGGTCACATCCTTACTGATCGGCAGCACTTGTCGAAGTTGGAATCTCTGCCCGTTTTCGTTCTCTACAAGTGCAATGCCACCCAATATTCCAAGCACTAAGTCTTGGTCGCCATCATTGTCGAGGTCGACCAACAGAGCACTACGCGTGC
>CAUZBD010000021.1:0-12382 GCA_963577795.1 Planctomycetota bacterium
AAAGACAAAACGAATCAGTGCGTTCCGCTTGGCGTTGCTTGAAGTGCCTTGACGAAATTCGATAATCTCTTCCGGCGTAAGACCTGCTTTCTGGGCCAGCATCGTGTGGGCGGCCACGCAGTAGCCGCAATCGTTCTTTTCACTCAGGGAAAGATAAATCGCCTCGCGATCTTCCGCGGCAAGTTCTCCGGCGCCCAGTGCTCCGGACAAGCCGGTGTAAGCTTTGAGTGCGGCGGCACTGTTGCCCATGCCCTTAAAGATATTGATCACCTTACCGAGCTTCTGCTCGAAGACACCAAAAATTTCTTTCACTTCGCCAGTGGCTTCATTCGGTTCGACCACATGTAATCGGGGCATCGATCTATCTCCTCGGCTGGGGTTTCTTGATTGGGTCTTTGCGGTGCAGATGCCGCAGGGAGAGCCGTTTTACGCCACGCGGCCCAGCGCGTCGAGTCCCCAGCCTATTCGGCCTGCGAATGGCCGAGGTGCTGGGAAAGGAACGCGACGATATCTTTGAAGTAGTTGGAACGCACAGCAAAAAAGAGGCGATGCCCGTCGGCTGTCGGAGCGCCGAACGGGGAATAGAGGATCCACTCGGCCGCAACGCCCGATTGCTGCAATTGCTGCCGGGTTTTCTGGGCGAGTTCCACGTGGTCGGCCTGGCGCGTATCATTCTCGGCGACCAAGATCAAAACCGGTGGCATCTGTACAGTTGCGAGACGGAGTGCCCGGTCGAGTGCCCCGCGAGAAAAACCGACGACCGCCACCCGCTGCGGATCGACCTGTCGGAGGTTTCTTAAATAAGCAAGTGCGCTGTGAGTTTGACTGATTTCAGTTTTGAGCGTATTCGGCTTGAGCCGTATTGGGGCCAAGCCGATATAGCCCGCGCGGGCCAGCGCTGCGACCGATGCCTTGGGGTCGCCGCCCACTGCGCCACCACGTCCACCGTGCAAAAAGAGAACAGCCGGAAAGGGCCCGCGGCCCGCGGCCCTCGCCCGGTAGGCGGGTAACCGGTGACCGTCATGGTGGATGTGGACTTGCTCGACTTCAGCGGCTGCGGACAAACCGGCCAGCAGCGTCAAGAACACACCGAGTAGACATTGCGTTGACATGGTGGATGGCCTCCGCCTCACTTTGTCCGTGGAACTCCCCAAAAGTATGAACCCCTCGAATCAAAAAGAGTTGCGGTCGGGCGAATCTTTTCTAAGATGCCCACAGGCCTCTGGTTGTACACTTTTACGACATCGGTTACACAGGCGGAAAAGAGTAGCTTGTGCGACTAAGAAAGAAGGGGGTTCCGATGAGGACCTGTCGAGCGGCCCGCACAGTGATGCGGCTGGCAATCACACTTCTCTTCGCGGTCACGTTCACATTGGCTGGCCTCGATAAATGGTGTACCGGCGCTGCCCCCGAATGGTTTGTTGAGCAGTTTGCGGCAACGCCACTGGGCATCTTTCCACAAACCCCGCTCTTTCTGGTGCTGGCCCTGGGCGAATCGCTGTTGGGACTCGGCGCTGTGGTCAGCCTTTTTTGCGGCGAGTGGTTCCGCGAGCGGGCAGCGATTCTCAAGCTCGTCCTCGCCGGGTCGCTGCTGATGTTTGTGGCTCTCGGTTTCGGGGCCCGCCTTTCGCACGACTATGAAAATGCCGCATTTCAGTTTATGTATTTCACCGGCACGCTACTCGCGCTGGTGGTTATCGACCGGGATGACCGCTCGGCGGATGCCTGCGAAACCAAACAAGGAATTTAAGGTGTTCATTATGTGGCGAACCTCAGCAAGAACCGCGCTTTTACTCGCCTGCCTTACAGTGGGCCTGGTTTGTAGGGCACTCGCTGAAGAGCCGCAGCAGGTGCCGACCTTTCTGGCCGCTGCGGCCGAAGTGAATATCACGCCGGCGATTGGTGTTCGGCTTGTGGGACCGGGCAGCGCGAGTACCGGGGTGGCCGACGAATTGTTTGCCCGCATTCTGGTCCTCAGTGACGGACACAAGCCGGTGGTGATCATAACGACCGATCTGGTGGGCGTAGGCATTGCCTACGCCGAAGCAGTGGGCGCGGCGATCGAGAAAAAAACAGGCATTCATCCCGGGCGGGTGATGTTCAACTGTTCGCACACCCACAGCGGCCCCGGCGCGGCCCTGCCTGCGGATGATTCGGAAAAATCATACGGCCGCGACGTGTTTGAAAAAGTGGTCGCCGCTACGGTCGATTGTGCCGGTCGGCTCGAACCGGCCCGCTTGCGGGCCGGAAGGGAGGCGGTGCAAATCGGTTTCAACCGCCGCATGCCGCGGGGCAACGACATTACGATGGCCCCCAATCCGCACGGATCGGTCGTCCCCTGGGTCGATGTGTTGGGCGTTTACCGCAAGGACGGAACGCGGATTGCGATCCTTTTTTCCTATGCGGCCCATCCGGTCGTGATCCATTCGGCTAGCACACTGATCAGCGCCGACTATCCCGGCTATGCGGTCGCGCACCTGCGGCGAATGCTAGGTGGTCGCGATGCCGAGAGTGGTTTGCTGCTCTTTGCCCAAGGCTGTGGAGGAAACATCAATGCGTTTCCGCTCAAAGGGGGCCTTGAGGCGTGCAGTCGCACCGGGTTGGTCCTTGCCCAAGCGGTGACCCGCGTTTCTCTCGAAGATGTTCCGCCTGCCACGATTCACGCCGCATCGCGCACCGTTCACTTACCGCTGCAGCCGGCCCCTTCAGTCAAAGAGTGCGAGCGGTTGCTGGCCGAATCGCCCGACGATCAGCGACTTGTGGAGTTGTTGCAGATTTCCAAAGCAAACAAAGCCCGGACCATGCCCTATCCGATCCGCGGGTTTGCCTTTGGAAAAGCGCTTTGCGTGCTTTCGCTGGCGCACGAGAGTTTCTGCGATTATCAATTGTGGGCCGATCGGGAATCACCCTATCGCAATACACTCGTCTTCGGATACACGGGCGGAGTGCATGGCTATGTGGCCACGGCCCGCGCGTACCGCATGGGGTTGCTCGGTGGCTACGAAGCCTCGCCCCGACGCAGTGGTCTGAACAGCCAATATCGGACACCTCCGCAACCGGTGGCCGAGCAGATCATCAAAGGCGGGATCACCGAAGTCTGGCGGTCACTCGCTCAGTCGTCCGACAAGTAATAGATCGGGTCGGCATTGAGATCGCGCGGTCCTGATTCACAGCCGCGGTTTAAATACCGACCGCCTGTATTCCCATCGTATTTTTTGCGATTATACTAACCGGGTGGCCAGTTTTCGAGAAATGTATTTGCTATCTGTCTTGACTCACCATTGGCAGATCTCGATGCAAATGGGTACCGAACATGACTAGCATGAAAATCCTTGTTGCCGTTGACTTATCGGCTGGAACAAATGCGGTTCTCGCTGCGGCACGGGATATTGCCCAGTCTCGCTCTTCCGAGATCGTCATCTTTCATGTCGCTGCTCCAGACTCCACGTTCGTCTCTTATCAGGCTGGCCCACAACATGAGCGGGATTGGCGGGCAGAAGAGACTTCGAAGGAACACACTCAGCTCCAAGAGTTAGCTCGCGATCTGGCTGGAGAAAATCGGAATGTTCGCCCAATGATTGTTAAGGGACCGACCGCTGAAAAAATCGTGGATGAGGCGACGCAGGTTGGCGCCGATCTGATCGTCCTCGGTTCGCACGGTCATGGTGCACTTTTTCACCTCGTTGCCGGTAGCGTGACAATGGCCGTGCTGCATAGCACGAAAATTCCTGTGTTGGTCGTTCCGGTTGCGGGCCATAGCGAACAACAAAATGACGAGTGAGATAAACCGCGATGCTCTTTAATACATGGGAATTCGCGGTGTTTATGCCATGTGTTTTGGCATGCTACTACATTCTCGCTCCGCGCCCTCAAAATGTTCTTCTGTTGCTCTCAAGCTACTTTTTTTACTCTTGCTGGGATTGGCGGTTTACGGGTCTCTTACTTCTCTCGACGATCGTCGACTATACGGTTGCGCGGTTCATGCCGCGTGCGAGCCCAGCCAAACGACGTTTCCTTCTGCTCATCAGTATTTGTACCAATCTTGGAATTCTCGGGTTTTTCAAATATTTCAATTTTCTCCTCGACTCGACCGTACAGCTTCTTGAGCAATTGGGACTAGGCGCAAACCTTTTCTTTCTCGAAATTATCCTTCCGGTTGGCATCAGTTTCTATACTTTCCAGACGATGGCGTACACCATCGACGTGTTTCGTGGACGGATTGAGCCAGAAAAAAATATTGTCGTTTTTGGGATTTATGTGGCGTACTTCCCGCAGTTAGTCGCCGGACCCATTGAACGAGCACAGCACCTGCTCCCACAGATCCGAGCTCGTCGAACGGTTTCGAGCGATCAGATCGCTTCCGGGCTCGTCTTAATTGTGATCGGCCTTCTTCGAAAAGTGGTCATTGCTGACAATGCCGCTACCTACGTCGACTTAGTTTTTTCCGACCCGACGGAGGTGGGTTGGCAAGGCCTCGCTAAAGGAGTGCTTTATTTCTCATTACAGATTTATGGAGATTTTGCGGGTTATTCCAACATCGCCCGTGGTTGCAGTCGGCTTTTAGGCATCGAACTGATGCAAAATTTTGATATTCCGTATTTTGCGACCAGCATAACGATCTTCTGGCGCAAGTGGCACATCTCATTAAGTTCTTGGCTGCGAGATTACTTATACATTCCACTTGGTGGCAATCGCGGGAGCGCTATTTTCGCCTATCGCAACCTCATGTTAACCATGCTGCTTGGTGGGCTGTGGCATGGTGCGGGTTGGAATTTCATCATCTGGGGAGGGATCCACGGTGTCGCGCTTGGAGTCCACAAGTGGTGGCTTGGGGACAGAAAACCTGCGAACGCTAGAATGACTGACTTCCGGAGCCTTGCTGGGGCATTGATCGGGTGGGCGGTGACGATGGCGGTGGTCGGATTCGCGTGGGTGTTTTTCAGGGCCCCCAGTTTTTCGATCGCCCTAGATATCGTCAAGCGCATCTGCACATTTGCAGATGGGAGCCTGTGGATTCCAACCACTCCTTTAATTGGAATGCTTACACTTTTACTGGCGATTGATATCCCGCAGTCAATATCGGGAAATCAGGTCGTGTGGCTTCGATGGCCATGGTATGTTCGCGGCATAGTCTACGCCCTTGCAATCTTATTATTAGTCCTTTGGGGAAGTGGAGAAGATGTCCCGTTTATCTATTTTCAGTTTTAATACGTTGCAACCGTGGAAAACTTTTCCCTTCGGATTGTTAACTTGCTTGCTGATTCTCATTGGAGTCGAGGTTGTTGTTGCGCGGAGCGACTGGATCGTTGATCGATTTTCGGTGAGTAGCCTGGGTATTATGTCTGCACTGGAGGATGAGGTGATCCGTAAGGCAAGCCCGGAAATCATCTGCTTCGGAAACAGCCGCCTCCGCGATGGCCTGTCACCGCGCATTTTGGAACAACAGCTCGGAATGCCAAAAGGATCCGTGCTGAACTTGGCTTTAACGGCTGGTAAACCCTATGATTCGCTGGTCATGTACCGCCGGAATAGAGAAATATTTCGACACGCAAAAATCATGATCATTGACTTCGAATATCACTACTTTGGCAGAGCTCCAGAGTTCACTTCCCGCGTAGGGCGGCATGCAACGTTCGAGGATCGAGTGCGACTGTTTGAAGGTCGAGAGCAGTTGATGCCTGCTCTCATTGGGGGCATATGGCACACGTTCGGAATCCGCGATTACCTCCGCGCACTGATGATGGAATCCTCTGAAGCAGATACATTGGTCATAGCCGATGACGGGAGAATTGTCTGGCGGGATGCCGAGACTGACGAGCAAATCAATATTAAATCAAACATTAAGCAGCACGCGTCTAAATATGAAACAGATCAGCTAGACAGCGGACACGCGCAAGAACTTCAACGGTTGATCGCCATGGCACAGCAGGATGGCATTGTTATCCTTTTACTCCACGTTCCGGTCCGTGGAGAATTTGCACGGTATCTGAAAGAGACTTATCCAAAAAAATATGAACAACTTCATCGTAAGTTCACGAAATATGATTTTGATGTTGATCTCATCCTTGACCCTGAACGAGGTGACGATGTCGGGATTCTCGACCAAAGCTACTTTGATTACGGCCACATGACCGATGATGGCAGCAAGCAGCTTAGCGAATGGATCGCGCCACACCTCAAACGTCTGCTAGAGAAACAATCAGAAAAGAAACCTTAAGCGTAATGCATCGTTTGGGGATGAACGATGCGTAGAGGGCCTGATCGTTTTGGATGCTTAGCGACTCCCGCTGGCGTTCTCAATCTTTCCGCCAATAGTGTGCCGGATCGACTGGACGGACCAAAAGATTCGCTCCCAGCGCGACAACCAACAAGCCCGCCATCACGAGCATCGTTGAGTTGTAGAGGGTGCTGGTCGGATCGATCGTTCCTGAAGGAGCAATTTCCATTAACCGCGAGAGCGTGACCGTTTTGCTTTGAAGCAGTGGCTCCAGCTGCGCGACCGGTGCCCCGAACACATTTTGAAAACGTTCCGGATCGATCACCGGTACAAGCGTGTCGATCGCGGTTCGAATCGAACGTGCGCGAAGCCACGTGATGCACCAGGGGCCCAGCACCCCGGCCACACTCCAGGCCGTGAGCAGCCGGCCATGGATACCGCCCACAAAACGGGCACCGAACAGATCGGCCAGATAGGCAGGGATCGTGGCAAAGCCTCCCCCGTAGAGCGTGAAGATCAACATCACGATGGCGTAGAACGCGACCAGCCAGAACAGGGCCGGGTGTTCGGAGACGCCCACTGCCGTGACCGGGATCAGCAGATAAAGCACAATGCCCAGCACAAAAAAAAGGGTGTAGGTCATTTTCCGGCCCAAGTAATCGGAGGCGCTGGCCCAGAAAAATCGGCCCAGCATGTTGAACACGCTGATCATCAGCACGAACGTGGCGGCAAAACTTCCATTTACGATTTCGGGAAGTGCGGTGCCAAAAATTTCGCCCATCATCGTTTTGGCCACGCCCAACACACCGATTCCGGCGGTAACATTCAGGCAGAGGACGATCCAAACCAGATAAAACTGAGGCGTCCGCACGGCCGTTTCGATGGTCACATCGTGTGCAGTAACCAGTTTGCGTTTTTTCTTCTCCGCAGCGGCCGCGTTCCAGCCCTCCGGTTGCCAGCCCACAGGCGGGATACGGTAGGCAAAGGCTGCGATAAGCATCACCGCGGCGTAGAGACCGGAGAACACAAAAAAAGTGGCGGCGATCCCAGTGCGGCCCGTGCCGACTACATAAACGCCCTCGGGGCCCGGTTGGATCATGCTTTTCACTTCGCGCGGGCCGATTACGACCACTTCCTGCTGCGTGCCGTCCACGCGGGCCAACCGCTTTCCGTCTTCGGTCGTGAGCACAACCTGCTCTACGGTGCCGAGATACGTAGGCGGTTCGTAGAAGTGACGGATCAGCGCTTCGTTCATCGGCGCGGCAATCAGGGCTCCACCGCCGAATCCCATGATCGCCAGACCGGCGGCCATCCCGCGTCGATCGGGAAACCAGCGGATGAGTGTACTGACCGGGGAGACGTAACCGAGTCCGAGGCCTATGCCACCGAGTACGCCATAGCCAAGATAGAGCAGCCATAGCCAATGCAGTTCAATCCCCACGCCACCGACCAAAAAACCGCCGCCCCAGCAGAGGGCGGCTACCACGCCGACCTTCCGCGGACCGACCCTTTCAAGCCATTTGCCGGCCACCGCCGCCGCCAGGCCAAGGGTGGCGATGGCCACGGTGAATATCCAGACAACCTGCGAGAGTGTCCAGTCGTCTGCGGCACTCGTGACCACACCGCGAGCGCGAATCAGCGCCGGGTTAAAAATGCTCCAGGCATAGACCGAGCCGATGCAGAGGTGGATCGCAATCGACGCCGGTGGAACTTTCCAGCGATTAAAACCTGCCGGAGCAACAATTCGTTCTTTCGACAACAGAGACAGCATGCATTGTTTCCGCCGGGAATAGGAAGCAAGTTGCCGCGATTGTCCCGTCTGCTCCGTGCCGCGTCAAACCGCATCGGGCTGCTACGTAAGAAACCGCGCAAAGACGTTACGAGTCATTTGCTGTACGCGCTCGTCCGGGCCCTTGAGCCGATCGGTCACCCGCACGCAACCCGGGGGCGTTGCCAAACCGTCCCACCACCACCAGGTTGAAGCGTTGAAGACCCAGTTTTCTTTTTTGCCGGGGTAGATCGTGGCGTGGTAGTGCCCGTCCCCTCCCAATCCATCGCTCACTTTTCCGCTGGCCACGACACGCAGTCCGGGAATTTCCGCCGGACCGCTGTTCCACTCCCAACCGATCAGGCCCGAGATGCGGTCGCCATCCTGCATTCCCGTGCCTTCGTAGAGCCAGTGCGCGGCGTCGCGACAGATCCAATCGGCGATGCCCATGTAGGGGTAGACGTTTCGCGCGCCGATTAACAAACCTTCAGACGGTGCCAGCGTCGGTAACTGCTCCACGCCGGGATAGCGGGCCAGGCACTCGGCGAGTGCTTCGGGACTCTCCGCTTCCTCATCGAGCGGCCCAAACAGTCCCAGACGTGTGATCGTGCGGTACTTATCACCTGCGGCGTTGGGACGGAAAGGAATCACGCACCAGCAGGTATCCCCACTAAAAAAAGCGGCGTGCATCCCGGCATCGACCGCTTGCCGGACGTTGTCGAACATCGCGAGTGACCAGTATTCGTCGTGCCCAACTGAGAGGAAACTCCTGGAGCGACGCAGTCCTAGCCGATCGGTGTGGGTATCGAGCGTACTGATGTAGGAGAGGTCGTAGCCCTCTTTCTCCATCCAATAGGCGAGCGGATATTCCCAAAGAAAAAATTCACCGCTGCCGAGCGTGAGCGGTGCTTGGTGACCGTGCCAATTCCAGGCGTAGGGCCGGTCCCAACTGACCGAGACGCCGGGACCGCAGTAGGCTCTGGGGTTTATCCCGTCGTTGTAAAGGGAGTAACCGCCAGGCCAGAGATTATAGGCCAGCCAGGTCGCATCGCTCACCTGGAATAGAAAATCGCACTCCCGGTCATCGCGGACGATGAAAATGATGTAGCTTTGCGCGCCTTCCTTTTCGGCCGTGAGTTTGGCCAGATAGACCCCGCTAAGCCAGTCGGCGGGAATGGTGAGTTCAGCCGACGTTTCCCACGCACATGCGCGGAGCCGCGCTTCGCCCACGGGAGGCTCCTCTTGCGGGGACCCGTCAAATCGGCCGAGCCGTTTCATGCACCTGCCACCGGTGCCCTGATAGTAACCGGTGCGGTAGATATCGATCGTGAACGGCGAGGCGGGTCGGGTGCTGACTTTCAATTCGATTGTCTCGCCTGGCCTCACGCTGGGTCTTGAAGCATAGCCTTCGATCCGCGAACTCCGCTTGGGATTTTCCGCATCGACCAGGACCCGCGTGAGCATCCAATCGCGCGTCCCCTCGCGTGCATTCTCTGCAGCCACCAGATCGCTACGATTTTTAGGTGCCGCCGCCGAGGCTGTGCCGGTGAGTCCACAGAGCGGGAGGGCAAGGCCTGCACCCGCGGTGGCTTCAAAGAGCCGTCGGCGTGTGATTCTTTGGGCTTTGCCTCGTTTGCCGGACATGCGCTGGCCTTTTGGATATTGCGGGAATATTCTTTCTCAGTCGCCGCCCACATTGTCCATCGCTCCTTAAGCGGCGTCAATCGAGAGCGCGGATGTCGGTGCTGTTTTGTTGGGATTATGTATGTTTCCCCGAGTCCTCGAAGTGGGTGCGATGTTTTATGCGGGCATTGTATCTCGGGGCTCTGGGCAATAGTCAAAACAGAATTCACGCCGTGTGGAAAACAGCCGCCGAGCCGTTGATGCACTCTACCGGAGGATGGGCCTAGCGGCGTAGAATGGTGTTCCACCCCGGAGAACCGAGTATGTGGAACCCTGTAGAAAACTCTTATCGCGTGCCCTTTGACGGTTCCTTTAAGATCAAACATGCGGATACTCGGCCCCCGCAGGGTAGTCCTTCTCGAAAGGATTTGAAGGCACGGCTAAAGGCTGAAGTAGCTGCTGTGGATAAACTGCAGGAGGTACTCTACGCAGAAGATCGTCAAGCGCTGCTTTTGGTCTTCCAGGCGATGGATGCGGCAGGCAAAGACGGAACAATCCGTGCAGTGCTTCGTGGCCTCAATCCCGCGGGCTGCCAGGTTTTTAGTTTTAAGCAGCCTTCTGTCCGTGAGTTGGACCATGACTTTCTCTGGAGAACCTCCCAGAGGATGCCGGAACGCGGTAAGATTGGCATCTTTAATCGAAGCTATTACGAAGAGGTTCTGATCGTCCGGGTGCATCCGAAATTTCTCGGCACGCAGCGGCTGCCTCCCTACGAATCACTCGAGCAAATATGGGAACATCGTTACGAGAGCATCCGCGACCATGAGCAACACCTAGCGCGTGCCGGTACACGGATCATAAAATTTTTTCTCCAAGTGAGTCCTAAGGAACAGGGAAAACGACTGCTTCGTCGTATTACAAAGCCGGAGAATCACTGGAAATTTAATTCCTCAGACCTGGCCGAGAGGGAGTACTGGGCGGAGTATATGGATGCCTACGAGGCGGCCTTGAACGCCACCTCCCGCCCGTGGGCGCCCTGGTATTCCATTCCCGCAGACGACAAACCGTTTATGCGGGTCCAGGTAGCACAGATTTTACATAAGACCCTCGAAGATATGGCCCCACGATACCCGGATTTGAGTCACGAAAACCACGATGCGCTTGTAGCACACCAGCAGTCGCTCCGGCTAGAAGGCGATGAGGACTGACCGGACTGCCTTAAGCGAGTGAAGGCACAAACACCGGTCGAATGACTTTGCAGCCGATCGGAGTGAGCGTTTCTACGAGCCGGGCAAACGTGGCTTGTTCAGGCAAGGTGCCGATGATCGCACCCCCCGAACCGGCAAACTTGGCCGTTGCCCCAGCCTCACGGGCCATCCGAACCATGTTCTCTTGGCCGGAAGCTACGTTGCAAATGCTCCGCCGCAGATCGAAGTTGTCATCGATCAACTGTCCGAAGCCCATCACATCGCCTTCTGCAATTGCGGCCCGCGCCGCCACGGTAATTTGCGCAAACTGTTGCATGGCCGCAATCACGCCCGCATCGCCCTGCTCGTAGCGCGCCCGTAGATCGTTGTGGACCACCTCGGTCGGTTCACTCTCGTTTGTGCTGTAGGCAACATAAAGTGGGGGGAACTGTTCGACATCGAGCGGTTCGTAATGCCCGCAGGCGAAACCCTGTTTCTCACGCATCTTCTCTTCGCCAAAATCCATGAACACCGCACCCTGATACACCTGCGACACGCGATCCTGAAGGCCCGCTCCGATGCCTAACTCCTCGCGCTCGACCGCGAGCGCCAGCGAAGGCTGAACCTCGAGGGGGATCTGAATGTCATAAAACTCCATCAAGCAGCGGAAGGTGGCAATAATGATGGCGCTCGAACCGGCGAGTCCGACCTGACGCGGAATATTGCTTTCGTAGCGAACCGAAAAATTACGATCGTGCAGCTTGATTTTTTCGCGCCGACAATAATCAACAAACAGTTTGATGGTCGCTTTCACAAGCCGTACCCCACCATAGTAGCCGTGCAACACCACGTCGTCTGCCAACTGCTCGATCGAATCGAAGCGACTGCGATCTTCCTGGCTCCAGATAATCTCAACCTGTTCCCACTCATAAAGTGAGACCTGAGCCCAGAGGTTCCCCAGGCCGATCGAGATGGTCTTGCCGTGGTAGCCGTCCGATGGATTGCCGATCAGTCCCGCTCGAGCAAACGCTTTTTTACGGATTAATTCCATCCAGCACTTTTCCTCAATCGACCGTTAAAGCAATTTTTTCATCGCAACTCGGAAGGCGGGTCCGTAGTCGGGATCGGCCAGCGCAAATTCGGCAAAGGCTTCGAAGTAGCGTTCGTAGGAGCCGATGTCGTAGCGGCGTTCTGTTTTGGGGAGTCGGACGCCGAGGACGCGGCCCCCTTCCTGAATCAGCATCCGGATTGCATCGGTGAGTTGAATCTCATTATTTTTTCCCGGTTGCGTTCGTTCCAGGCAATCAAAAATTTTACTACTGAATACATAGCGTGCAGCGACTGCCAACTGGCTTGGTGCTTCTTCGACGGCGGGCTTTTCCACGAGGTCGGCAAGTTCAAATACCGCATCTACCTTTCCTTTCGGATTGGCGATGCCATAGTGCACCACATCCTCCCGCGACACCTCTTCGAACGCAATCACAGCCTCGACGCCTTGTTGATCAAACTGCTCGACCATGGTACGAACGACTTGCGATTGCGCGCCCACACCCAAGATGGAGTCGCCCAAAGCGACAACAAAATTCT